>JAOAHD010000017.1:85000-275717 GCA_026415395.1 Candidatus Binatia bacterium
GGTTCGGTAATCCCTATTGCGTTGCCCAACGATTTACTCATTTTCTGCACGCCGTCGGTACCTTCCAGCAATGGAAGGGTGAACACGACCTGCGGGTCCTGCCCAAACGCCTTTTGGAGTTCCCGCCCGACCAGCAAATTGAATCGCTGGTCCGTGCCCCCAACTTCAATGTCAGCCCGCAGCGCTACAGAGTCGTACCCTTGGATCAACGGGTAGAGAAATTCGTGGATTCCAATTGGCTCACCGCGTGAGTAACGACGCGCAAAATCGTCACGCTCCAACATTCTCGCAACGGTGTAATGCGAACAAAGCGACACGAACTCTGCCGCCCGCATACTCTCCATCCACTCCGAATTGAAGCGGATCTCCGTCCGGCGAAGATCGAGAATCTTAGAGACTTGCTCTTGATAAGTCTTTGCGTTGCGCGCAACCTCCTCAGCGCTCAGAGCCCGCCGCGTCTCGGAGCGTCCCGTGGGATCTCCAATGCGCGCCGTGAAATCGCCAATCAGAAAAATCACC
The DNA here is from genome assembly GCA_026415395.1 of Candidatus Binatia bacterium. Lineage (NCBI taxonomy): Bacteria > Candidatus Binatota > Binatia (SeqCode) > Binatia bacterium. The sequence continues at coordinate 85,520 of JAOAHD010000017.1, forward strand.
TGGTGCCCCAGTTCCTGAAACTGCCGCAACTTCCGCAGTACGACTACGTGCCCAAGGTGGAGGTCCGGAGCCGAGGGATCAGCACCAAATTTTACCCGCAATGGCCGACCCAAGCGCAGCTTCTCGAGAAATTCCGTCTCCGGGACAATATCCACTGCGCCTCGGCGGAGTGACGCGAACTGCTGGTCCGCAGGCTCCACTTTTCCTCCCGTATTCGCCATTCCCTGGGTGCGCAACTAGAAGCCTGAGGCTCAACCACCTAGACCCGCACCCAACGAGGCAGCGCTAAAAGCAAAGACCCTCTCTCCTTGCCATCAGCGTCTCGTTCCAAACGACCACAACCACCCTCTCACCGCGCTACGTCACTCGCTCGGGTCTCCCGGATCACAGTTACTTTGATCTGGCCAGGATATGTCATCTCGTTCTCAATCTTTCGAGCAATATCCCGCGCCAGGACGGGAACCAGCTCATCGCTCACCGTGCGGGGTTCAACGATAATCCGTATTTCCCGACCTGCTTGCACAGCAAACGACTTCTCTACTCCCTTGAACGAGTTCGTAATCCGCTCCAAGTCTTCTAACCGTTTCACGTAGCTCTCCAACATCTCGCGCCGCGCCCCAGGCCGGGCTCCGGACAATGCATCGGCAGCGTCCACCAATGGAGCCAGGATCGTTTCTGCCTTCACCTCCTCATGGTGGGCCGCAATGGCATTCACGATTTTCGCGGACTCGCCATAACGGCGCGCTATGTCAGCACCAATGATTGCGTGAGAACCCTCGACCTCATGCGTCAGCGCCTTACCGATGTCGTGAAGCAACGCCGCCCGGCGAGCCTGCTTCTCGTTCAGCCCAAGTTCCGCGGCCATCGCGCCACAAATGAATGCCGCTTCAATGGAGTGTGCCAAAACGTTCTGCGCGTAGCTGTAACGATACTTCAGCATTCCCAGAAGCTTCACCAACTCAGGGTGTACGCCGTGGATGCCCACCTCCAACAGTGCTTTCTGGCCCGCTTCACGAATGCTCTCCTCCAGCTCTTGTTCCGCACGGCGGACCACTTCCTCGATCCGCCCGGGGTGAATCCGGCCATCGGAAATGAGTTTCTCCAGCGCAATTCTTGCAATCTCACGGCGAATTGGGTTGTGGCACGAGACGATCACCGATTCGGGTGTATCATCGATAATTAAATCAACGCCGGTAGCCGCTTCGATCGCACGAATGTTCCGCCCTTCACGACCAATAATGCGACCCTTCATTTCATCGTTCGGTAGATGAATGACTGAAACAGTCCGCTCCGCAGCAAAATCACCCGCGAGCCGCTCAATGGCGATGGACACAATTTTTTTTGCTCGCCTTTCAGCTTCAGCCCGTGCTTCTTCCTCAATGACACGTATCCGCCGCGCAGCCTCATGGCGAGCCTCTTCGGTCATCTGCTCCACGAGCATCTGCTTGGCCTCCTCACGCGTGAGGCCGGCTACCCGTTCAAGCTGTTGGCGCGCCTGTTCCAAAAGCTGCTGACATTGCTGCGTCTGGTGCTCCAACGCCATTTCCTTTTCGCGCAACCGTTCTTCCCGCCGATCCAGTTCAGCGTCGCGTCGGTCCAGTTGGTCCCCCCGCCGGTCCAACGTCTCCTCACGCTGCGCCAATCGCTTTTCCAACTGCTGCAGTTCTCGCCGCCTCTCCTTGGATAGCTGCTCTGCCTCGGCCTGCGCCTGAACCAAAAGCTCTTTGCCTTTAAGCTCTGCCTCGCGAACGATCCGACCTGCCTCACCCTTCGCCTCCTCCACAAGACGTGTCGCCTCGGCCACTTGCGCGGCCCGCGCAGCCGAGGAGCGCCGTAATCGTACAAACTCAAATGCCAGGGCCGCGATGACACCAACCGCCAGCCCGATCAAAAAGTAGAATTCCACGGTCGAATACTCCTTTCTTCAGTTGCAATTACACCCGGCGAGCATACCAACGTGCGCCGTTCAGTCACGATCCTATCAAGCCCCACGTCCCAACGCTCCGGAAGCAAGCCGGGCACCCTCTGAAATTCATATGCTAACCCTATGATTTGCAGCGCAACTTGCCCCCGCAACCACCCTAACAGGCGATCATAGACCCCCGCTCCGCGTCCTAAACGTGCACCTGATCTGCTCCACGCCACCACCGGGACATAAGCCACCATCGAACGTACCCTTTGGAGCCCGGGGGCCGTAGTCATCGGCTGCCACAGGCCGAATTTGGCTTTTTGGAGCGGCGCCCCTGGGGACCACCGACGCACCGTCCACTCCCCATCTCCCCAGCAGGGCAAGAAAATTGGGATATGGTTTCGCACTGCCCACCAGATAATCGGACCGGTCGGGACTTCGTTTTCGTTTTCCAGATAAAGCAGGACTGCGTCCGTGAGGCGCAAATCGACCGCATCCAGAGCTCTCATCGCGACAATCATACCGATTGCGGGCTCTTTTCCTGGCCCGACTAGCTGACGACGCCATGCGCGCAGAGAACAACGAAGTGCTTCTTTCCAGGCGGAGTCATTCGCCCTAGGCGCCCGTCCAGCCTCTCCGTTACGTGGTATGGCACGTAAGCCGTTCACGGTGCGGCCTATAACAAAAAGGTTTAAACTCGAAGAGACAAAGTAGCGAGAGGGGCCAAGTCCGGGAAAAGAGACCGGCGACACAAAGCGACGAAGCGGAATACTCCGAAGCTCTACAATTGCTTCCCTCAAGTTCAGGCCGCACGAAGCGGCTCAGGCGCTCGACGAAAGAACTTGTTGCAGCTGCCGCCCCTCTTCGCCAGTCGGATCACGAACGGGTGACGACGAGGAATCCCCGATCAACGCCGCGACGAAACGCTTCGTGTTGAATTCCTCCCAGTCTTCCAGTCTTTCCCCAACACCTACGAAGAGAACTGGCAATGCAAGCTTCGCGGCAATCGAGATGGCAACTCCACCCTTGGCCGTCCCGTCCAACTTGGTGAGGCAAACACCGGTCACTGGTACCGCCTCCGACAACACGCGTGCTTGCACCAACGCATTCTGACCGTTGGTAGCGTCGATTACAAGGAAAACCTCGACGCTCTCTTCCCCCAACTCCCGCTGAGTGAGCCGCACAATTTTCTTAAGCTCCTCTACCAGTGGTTGCCTTGAGTGTAACCGCCCCGCCGTGTCGACGATCACAAAATCCACATCTCGGGACTTGGCTGCTTGCAGCCCGTCAAACACGACCGCCGCCGGGTCTGACCCGGCTTGGTGGCGAACACAGCCAACGCCTAACCGCTGAGACCATTGCGCAAGCTGCTCGGCCGCAGCTGCACGAAAAGTATCGGCCGCCACCAACAGCACTTTGAACCCCTTCGCCCGCAACCAGTAAGCCAGCTTTGCAACGGATGTCGTTTTGCCGACTCCGTTGACCCCAACTATTACAATCGCTCTGGGCTTTTGCCTCGGTTGATCCCAACGACGACCAGCACCTTGTACTTGTTCCAAAATGCGCTCGAGCTCTCCCGCGAGCAACTTTCGGAACGCTTTTGCATCGGTGGTTCGACCGCCAACAGCGCGAAGACGTTTCACGACCTCTCTCGCTAACTCCGCTCCAACGTCCGCGGCTATCAAGGCTTCCTCGATCACCTCGAGGCTCCCTCGCTCTCCTGCCCCCTCCCAAATGGCACGCAACCGTTCCCGCGTGCGCGCCAACCCAGCGAATAAGTCCGACCCCTCCGTGTGGTCGGCGGCGCTACCGTCCGCATCCGGTCCGCCTCCTCCCACGCCCCCTCGAAGCTGCTTATGGCGCAGGCGCCGCCAGGTTGCAGCCCCTCCGAGCCCCAGGGCCGCAAGAATCAGGAGGGATGTGATAATCCAGTCCCCTTCCATAAACTGGCAGGTTAGAGGAAAGCGTCGAATCCTGCTAGCAAAGAAGGCAACCGCTCACCCAAGTGCTATTAGTGCAGCTCCACGGCTAGCAGCGTAGAGACACCGGGCTGCTGCATCGTCACCCCATACAGGCGGTCTGCCACCTGCATTGTACGCTTGTTGTGGGTAATCACAATAAATTGCGAGCTGCTCGTCATTGCCCGCACGAGTTCCATGAACCTCACGACATTTGCATCATCCAGCGCAGCGTCCACCTCGTCGAGGATGCAAAATGGACTGGGGCGCCACGCAAATAAAGAGAAAATCAAGGCAACTGCCGCCAAAGCTTTCTCTCCCCCTGAGAGCAGCGCAACGGTTTCCAACCTCTTCCCTGGTGGTCGGACAATAATGTCCACACCAGAGGTTGAGAGATTCGCCGGCTCCGCCAAAACCAGCCGCCCCTCCCCACCTCCAAACAGACGAGGCATGACCGCGGCAAACTGACTTTGGATCGCTTCGAAGGCCTCGAGGAATTTCCCCCGCGAAACACCGTCCAACCGCTCAATTGTGTTCTCTACATCTTTCAGCGCGCGTTCCAGGTCCGCTTTTTGCGTTCGCAGGAATTGAGCTCGCTCTTCTGTTTCCCGCAGTTCTTCAACAACACTCGACCCTACTCCGCCAACTCTCTCCAAAGTCGACCTCAAAGCTTCCAATCGTCGTCGCAAGTCCTCCTCGGTCTCCGGGCAATCCTCAACCACCACATCCTCGAGTTTACAGCGATAGCGTTCTAGCACCGTTTGACGCAGGTGCTCTAGCTGAGACCGAGTCTCGACCAACTCCACCTCAGCTCTCGCCCGACCCTCTCTGCAGGAGTCAAGTTCCATGGACATTTCGTGGACAGTACGCTCCGCCAACTCCCTGCGAGCAGCTGCCTGCGCGATGTTGTCATCCCTCGCGCGCTCTTCCTGAGCCAACGATTCAACTTGCCGCTGAAGACGCGCCTGCCTGAATTCCAACTCCGCAATCGCGCTTGCTGTTTTATCGTGCTCCACAGACGACGCCGCCAAGGCTTCGATCAAGCTCTTCATTCGCTGTCGCAGAGCAACCTCCTGCTGTTCCAGCCGCACTAAAGTCTGCACGAGGGCTTCATGCCGCTCCCGCGCCCGAGCAAGATCGAGTTCCCAACCCCGAATCTGCCTGTCCAATTGGACGCACCGTTGCTCCGCCTGGACGGACTGCCCCTCAAGCAACTCCGCTAGAGGCTGCGCCTCGGAGCCAATGGTCGCCAATACTTTCAACCGCTCACTGACAGCCGCAATCCGAGCTCCGACTTCTAAAGACCGGGCAACTAAGCGGACCCGCTCCAAAGAACCATGCTCTACTTGATCCACCAATCGCCGTCTTTCTTCTTTCCACCGATCAATATCTTTCTGCCATCCCACAATTTGCACGGAAAGCCGCTGCAGCGCCGCCTCCACCCCCAACAACTCCTGCCGCTCCGCCTCCAAACCCCGCGCCAACTGCTCGTAGGCCTCCCGCTTCTCTCTCAATTCCGCGTTTTTCAGCCGAAGTGATTGCGCGAGTTCCTGAACGAGCCTTCGGCGCGCTAAAAGTTCCTCCCCTGGGTTGGCGCCCCCTGCTCCACCGCTGACGACTCCATGCCGGTCGACGCTTTCCCCAGCTGGCGTCACCAGCAAGCACTCACTCTGCAGTCTCCGGTGGTACGCGAGTGCGTCCTCTAAACGGGGGACCAACGCTACGTCAGCTAAGAGCCTTCCGACCACCTCTCGATATGGCTGCTCGGAACCCACAAGGTCGGCAAGCGGTTGGATGTTTCCTTCAATGCCGCACAATTTTTTGCCGTTGCGCGAGGTCCCCGTCAGCGCGACGAACCATCCACGTCCGAGACCCGCCTCACGCAAACGGCTCACGGCGGCAAGAGACTCTTCTTCCTGGTTCACAATCACGCATTGCAAAAGGTCGCCCAAGGCAGCCGCTACTGCACGCTCCAGCGCTGCAGGCACGTCCAAAATCTCGGCGACCACCGCGCGCGCCCAGCGCGATCCGTTCTCGCCGAGGAGAAGCTTCTGCACGCTCGGATTAAAGCCCGCATAGCGGCGGCGGAGCTCTTCGAGGGTGTCCAACCGCGACTGCAACCGCAGGCACTCGTCCGCCAACTCTTCGTTCTCTTGTTGCCGATCCCGGAGTTCCCTCGCCAAGGCCTCAGCACGCTGTCGCTTTTCCTCTTGCCGCTGCAAGAGGCGGCACCGCTGGTCTTGAGCAACCTGCCACTGGCGCTTGCAACGCAGGAGCTCCTGTTCCACTTCTCTAAGCCTCGCCGAAGCAGCCTGCAGCTCTTTGTCGTAAAAGTCTTTCCGAGTTGCCAGCTCGGCACTTTCCTTTCGCAGGCGCCGGTCTTCATTCTCTAACTCCGACCGTTCTTGCCGGAGCTCCAGATCCTGAGTTCGGATCCGCTCAAGTTCCATTTTGTAGGCGGTTAACCGTGCGCCCAGAAGCTCTCGCGTTCGCGCGGCCACCCCTCGCTTATGTTCGAGGACAAAGATTTCGCGCGCGATTTGAGAGCGTTTTTCAGCCTCTCGTGTACGGATTTCCGCCGACTCTCTCACCTGAGCCCGGATCGACGATAGCTCGCTCTCGATAGCTCTCTTCCGGTTCGATCTTTCTTCCTGTTGCCGCCGCGCGAGAGCTATCTGCCCACGCAACCCTTCAAGCTCGGCTTCTAACTGCACGCGCCGCTCGCGAAGCGAGCTTAACTGGACCAAAGCATCCCGCTCGTGCGACCGACTCACTTCCAGCTCGAGCTCGGCACGGTCAAGGCGCTCGCGGATTCCCTCCGCAGCAACAACGATTGCTCGAACCGCACTCTCTTTTTCCGCAATCCATTCCTCCAGCCGCGCCCTTTCACGTACCGCCAGAATCAGCTCGATTCGGCGGATTTCGTCCTCAGCGGCCCGCGCCTGCTCAGCCCTTTTTGCAAGGCGTCGCATGTAATTCAGTTGCCGTTCCAGTTCTCGGAGAATGTCATTCAGGCGCTGGAGGTTCTCCTTTGTGCGCTCCATTTTACGCTCAGCCGCAATTTTCCTTACGCGGAACAGTGTCGTTCCAGCCGCCTCTTCGATCCAGCTCCTCCGATCCTCTGGCTTAGCAACAATGAGCTGGTCGACCTTACCCTGCTCTATCACCGCGTAAGACCGCGCCCCTACCCCGGAACCCAGGAACATGTCTGTTACGTCGCGCAAGCGACACGCTCGGCCGTTCAGCAGATACTCAGATTCACCAGATCGGTACAGTCGGCGTGTAACTTTTGCCTCGCCGCACTCGCGCAAAATCTGGGCAGCAATCGAGTTTTCATCGAGTGCCTCCAAGCGCTCCGAAGGTCCCCCAAGCTCCAGAGTCAGCGAGACCTCTGCCATGTTGCTTGGGGGTAGCTGGTCCGAGCCCTTGAAGAGCACGTCCTCCATCTGGGCTCCTCGCAGCAGGCGAGCACTCTGCTCCCCTAACACCCACCGAATTGCGTCGACGACATTGGATTTCCCGCAACCGTTCGGCCCCACGATCGCGGTCAACCCACGTGCGAACTCAATAACGGTCCGATGGGGAAAGGATTTGAAGCCTTCAATCTCTAACTGCTTAAGACGCATTCCTCACCAACACCCAGCGCCGCCGCAACGGGCTCCCTCTTAGCCCGCATTGACTGGTCAACGCAAGCCGGCCAACTGCCTCCCCAGGGTCGTCCTAGCGATGATCGAGTGGCGTTCGCACAGGATAACGATCTCCCAAAACCACCCTCGGTCATGGTAGGGAGTTGACCTCGGTCAGGAAGACACCATAAGCCGTGGTTGGAGACGTTTCGCACTCGGTGGAGGGACAACACATGGCAGACGTCGGCAAGCTGAATGAGGAATTTCTCGCACTCGAAGCGACCCGTCAAAACAAAAGAGTGGTCGCAACGTTTCATTCTGTTCGGCTCCTACCACTCTTGCCCGGGGCAACTGCGATTCCGGCGGGGGTGTGCGACTCTGTCCGGCGAAAACTCGAAACCCTCGTTGAGCGAGAAGCGATCCGTAGCTGCCTGGTCCACCGGTTCGGGAGCGACTTGCTAATCCAGGTAAACCGAATTGGAGCCGACCACTACTGTCAAAGCCCCGACGACGAAGTTTGGGCAGCCATTCGAAGCGGGCTGGAAGACGGATCCAAGGCCACTCCGGACCTTCTCGGCGCTCTCAAACCCCTCATGTCACAACCTATCCAAGAACAATGCAGGCAACTTCGGGTACGGACCCTCCGCTTTCCGTTCACTGAACGGGGGGCAGAGCCGATCTTGGTGGCGAAACTCATCTCTGGTGCCGTGGGCGGGTTCAATCGGATGCTTTTCAACATGTTTTTCCATCCCGATAAGGGCTCGCATCAGCGGCTCGACGGCACTCGTTTCGTTGCGCTGGTCGAGCATGTCCCAAGCCTCCTCAATCAAGAGACCCGTAGGCGAGTGTACTTCTTTGGCGACCGCGCGGCGGAGCCGTGTTTGCATTTTGTCTATCCTAACGCTGCCGGACCCATAACCGTGGAGGCGAGCCAGGTCGGCGACTGGGCTGAGCTGCTCTCGCTGATCGCCAACCCGTCGGAATGGGTGCTGTCGGCAGTTTACGCGGTCCAAGGTCGTTTTGTTCATGACGGCAACGACTGGCAAGCTACACGCCATGAACCCGTAGCACTTGTCTGTGTTCAAACTCCGGGGAGTGATCCGCAGAGTGAACCTGTGCTCGCGGTTCGCTTACAGAGTGGTCTTCCCGCTATTGGCGAGGCTCATTTCAACCTCGGGGGTGACTTCCATCTCACCGTTGGGGGCTCCAATGGCGGCTACCACCTTGCGGTCATGCCAACCACGCTGACTGAAGCGGCGGCTGGATGTACACAGCCAGGCGTAGCCCGGATTTGCGCGTACTCGTATCAATCGTACGACAACGGCCGAATCCCCCCGCATCATGACGTCGTCGATCTCTTTGCGCAAGACAGCGTTCAAACAAGGCGCCTGCAACGCCGCGCCACTGAATTTGCGCGTCTCATGATGGGGCATGGGGAGTTCCAACCCTTTGTGACCGCCGAAGAGGCGGAGGCACGGGCACGGGACCAGGCAGCGAAACTTGCCAATTTCTTCTCGCCCATTCCGGCGACGGAACAGGGTCAAGTAGACGAGGTTGTAAGGAGGTTTGCCCGACCCGGCACGTTGGTGCTGTCGGACATTAAGGCTGATGGAGGGGGGAAGCTTGGTCACACCGCTCCGCCGACACTCTTCGTTGGGGTTGCCCAGGCCGCCTTAGAAGAGGCGCGGCAAGCCGGCATGTTGCGCAGCTTCGAGGTCTTCGCGGTGGGCGATGACCTTCACCTCCTCATGCTCCATGAACGGGGGATCGATGCGAACGAGATTCATTTGTTAGCGTTCCGAACGTTTTGGCGCGCAGTGTGGGTGACAGAGCTATTACAGTACAAGCCCTACGGGCTCGCCCAAGACCTCAAAATTGGCCCCGCCACCAAAGGGAAGAAAGTAGAAGAGCTTGCCGAACCCTCCGAGGAGTTTGTGAATTTCCTAGGAAGATTCCTCCCCGACCCCGAGCGGCAAGCCCTTCCGAAAATCGAACAAGCCTTACGAGAATGGCAAGGCGGACGTACGGCCACTGAAGTCCGCCGACCCTTTGCCGGGAACGTAACGGGACAGGGGCCAGGGTTTGCAGAGCTCCCGGTCTTTGGGCCGAACACAACGGTCGGCCTTGTCGCAGCAGACAAAGCCGGGCCCGCAGCATTCAATTTGCCGGTCTGGTTCGCCCTGAACGCCGTCATGGAACGTCCCCAACACCTCCACACCGTGGGCCGCTCACTAGCCGTAGAGATCTTCGACGTTCATAAACACCGACGGATTTTCCTCGATGCCTTCTACCACCGGGCGGAGATTGGGCGTCTCCTTGGGGCGACGAACCTGTTTAACGTCAAACGGGTCTGGTCTCTGACGCAACCTGTGGCTGACCCCGGCCAAATCACACAGCATCTCGACCAACTTTTGCTGTCCGCCTCGACGGAAAAGCTCGCGCTCATTGCAGGGGGAGAATATGTCGGCAAGGACGATCCGGTACTGCTGGGTGTTCCAGAACTTGTCGAGCCGATTTTCACGCTGATGCGCGATGGATTCTATCTCACGCAAGGTGACGAACGAGGATCCCACTACATGATGCTCTCCCCGAAGCCGTTGTCAGAAGCCGTAGCCACCATCCGTAGCCGCGGGCTAGAGGTTGGCCTGCGGGTTGGCGTGCACAATGGGAAGCATTTGACGCTCCAAGATGTGTACGCGGAGCCTGACTTTACAGAGGCGCGCGACCGCATCGAAGCTTTGAACGAAAAGCTCTGGACAGCCCAGGGTTCTGAATTCACCCCTGTTGGGGTTGGAGCTCGCGACGTGGAACCAGCTTATCCACTGATGAAGGTGCTCAGGAAAATTACGGCTGCCGACTCTCGCTACGGTGTTTGGATCAACAAGTAACGAGCGCTGCTTCTAGAGGATTCCGACCCAGCGGGCAGCTTGCGTTACAGCCACGAATTTATTCTTGGAGCTCTACGTTCCAGTAGGAAGCGTCAACAAGGGAAAGAAACGGGGCCCATTCTTTATAGCGACGCAAGCTAAAGGTCTCGAGCATGAACGGCGTCCATTCCGGGCGCCGGGGCGTTCGGAGCAACTTCATGCCCGCTTCCTCCGGAGTGCGTCCCCCTTTGCGGCGATTGCACGTGTGGCATGAGCAGACAACGTTCTCCCAGGTCGATTTACCCCCACGCGAGCGGGGAATCACATGATCGAGATTCAGTTCGCTCCGCGGGAAAACCTGGCCACAGTACTGACAAGTATTGCGATCACGGCTGTAGATGTTGAAGCGACTAAAGCGCACGCGCCGTTTGGGAACGCGGTCAAAGGCCAGAAGCAGAATCACCCGCGGCACGCGAATGACTCGGTCCACCAACCCGATACGTTCGTCATGCACGCTTGCCGAGAGTTGCGCCCAGCTCTCGAAATCAAATGTCCTATATTCCTGATCGACAGCATGTGCGAGCCCCTGGTACAGAAGACAGAACGCGCGCCGCACAGAGGTGATGTGAACCGGCAGAAACGACCGGTTTAAGACAAGTACTTTAGAATTTAGCACACTGCCTGCTGCTGCTTGCATCCCGGCTCCGAACAAATGCCAGATCAAAGCATAGCGGCACAGCGCCTAGCCCTGTGAGCGGGTGGTCGTCAAGCCATAGTTTCCTGGGGGCTGCTTATGCGCCATGCCGGTATAAATCCCTCAGCCTCAGAAGTAAGTGGCAGCGCTTCTCTAGGCATTGCCTCGCCCCCAAATGCCCCTTAAGGTAAGTTCCATAAGGTAAGTTCCATGTCGGCAAGCTCCTACGAGTCCGCGTACGCCTCCATATTGCCCCTCGTTCAAAAGCCCGGTCGCTACTTGGGAGCGGAATACGGAGTGGTCCGAAAAGACCCTCAGTCGGTACAGCTTCGCGTGGCCCTGGCATTCCCCGACGTTTACGAGATTGCCCAATCGCACCCAGGTCTCCACATCCTTTACGACCTCCTGAACCGCCGGCGCGATGTGTATGCGGAGAGAGTGTACGCTCCATGGACCGATTTGGAGGCCTTGCTCCGCCAGCAAAAGCTGCCTCTGGTCTCCCTCGAAACCTTCACGCCGCTTCATGCCTTCGACATCCTGGGCTTCACGCTCCAGTACGAGCTTACATACACAAACCTTTTGAACATGTTGAACCTCGGAGGGATCCCCCTCTTCGCGCACGAGCGCGACCTCCGGTACCCACTTGTGATCGCAGGCGGTCCCTGTGCCTTCAACCCGGAGCCGCTTGCACCCTTTTTAGATGCAGTTTTATTGGGCGACGGCGAGGAGGCCATTCACGATATTTGCGACGTAGTCCTGCAATGGCGCAAGGCATCAGACAAAGAGGGCTTGTTGTTGGCCCTCCGCAAAATTCGTGGCGTTTACGTACCAAAATTTTTCGAGCCAGAATACACGGCGGACGGAAAACTCCTGAGAGTCACCCCTAAATGCTCGGACTACTCACAGGTGGAAAAACGCGTCGTTAGCGACTTGAACACCATTCCCACGAGGAAAACGTTTCTGGTGCCTTCCGTGCCAGTTGTCCACGATCGGCCAAGCATCGAAGTGATGCGTGGCTGCGTGAAAGGTTGTAGGTTCTGCCAGGCGGGATACATCTACAGACCTCTACGGGAACGAAGTCCTGAGCGCGTTATCCAGGAAGCTTTGCGAGCAGCTGCATACACCGGGCAGGAAGAACTCTCGCTGCTCAGCTTGAGCACCGGCGACTACAGTTGCGTCAACCCCGTACTCAAAGAATTAATGGACCGTTTGGAAACTTCCCGCGTTGCCGTGTCACTCCCATCCACGCGGGTGGAGGCATTGGCACCCTCACTTCTGGAACAAATTCGCCGCGTACGAAAAACAGGCTTTACCTTGGCACCGGAAGCGGGAACACAAAGGTTACGGAATATCATACAGAAAGAGTATTCAGAAGAGGAGCTCCTGGAAGCTGCAAATTTGATCTTTCGCCTCGGATGGCGACATTTAAAGCTGTACTTTATGTTGGGGCTGCCAGGGGAAACAGAAGAGGATTTACGTGGAATCGCGGATCTATCGGTCAAGATTCGCAGGCTCGCTCCCCGCGGCACGGAGGTTGTTGCATCGGTCTCGAACTTTGTACCCAAGCCCCATACACCGTTCCAGTGGGTTCGGCAGCTCTCTCTGGAGGAGACGAGAGCCCGCCAGGAGTTCCTACATCAGGCTCTTCGTGGAACCGGCGTCAGCCTCCGTTATCACGATGCGCGGCTTTCGGTTTTAGAGGGGATTTTTTCCCGCGGAGACCGCCGAACTGCTGCAGCCCTTTATCGAGCGTTTCAGCTTGGATGTCGCTTCGACGGATGGACCGACCAGTGCCGCTTCGACCTGTGGGAACAAGCACTCCAAGAATCGGGGATCGACATCGGGCATGAGTTGCGCCGTAGATTGCTCGATGAACCGCTTCCTTGGGACCACTTGAGTTCGGGTGTGACAAAACAGTTCTTCCAGCGCGAACTTGCTCGCGCTTTTGAGGGCACATTAACGCCAGACTGCAGTATCGCCCGCTGCACGTACTGCGGGGCCTGTGACTTTAAGGAGATTCGAAACATTGATTACCACATAGCCGGATCGAAGGCGGCCGAGCACCGGGGTAGCGCAATCCGACACTGGGCAGCAGACGTGGTTGGAACGGCTCGGGAAAGCGATGACTGGGAGCCCAGAGGATGGAAGAAGGTTCATCGACCGGATTTGCTACGGTCGCCGCTGCGATCGCCGCTAAACACCATGAATCCAGAAGCTCAGGAAAAGGCTGCGCAAGCAGACCAGCCTCATGCCTCGCTGCGCGTGGACACGTTAGGCACGGCGGAAGAATGGCTGACCGCCAATGGCGAGGGTGCTCTTCGCGCTGGGGTCAGGTTTGACCAGAAGTCCACCCGATGCCGAATCCGGCTACGCTACGTGAAAACCGGCCGCGCGCGCTTTATCGGAAGCGTGGAGTTAACCAATCTTTTCTACCGGGCTGTCCGCCGCGCAAGGCTACCGGTAGCCTTCAGTGAGGGTCATCATCCCTTGCCAAGACTTTCCTTTGGGCCAGCACTACCGTTCGGGATTGAAAGCGAGAGCGAGTTCGCGGACCTGTACCTTTGCGAGTTTCTCCACCCTTCGGAGGTGAAAGATCGTTTGAACGGTGAAATGCCTTCAGGCATCTCGATCGCGGATGCGGGGGAGGTACCCCTGAGGGCGCCGTCTCTCGGAAAACTCATCCGTGGCGCTCGATACCGAGTGGATCTGTCGGACCTTCTCGCCGAGCATGGACAATCTTGGATCGTAGCTCGACTCACAAACTATTTGGGCAACGAGTCCAATAATTTCTCCCCTGCCGGTGGTCTCGCAATTACGGGCTACCGGGAAGACCACGGAGTGCGCCTACTCCTTTCCCAAAGTTCCGATGAGTTGACAGTTGAGATCTCACCTGGACCGCGTGGCGCAACCAAACTGTACCCGCTGTTGCAATCCTTGCTAGATATGTCGCGGGAACGGGTGCTTCGCCTCCCCGTCCGCAAGGTGGCGACGTTGTTCCGAACGGACTCAACACCGATCCAGGGGCTCACGGGCCAGCATCCGTTCTGTTCCACACCGGCGTGAGGCAGCTTCTTCTTGAGTTTTCCTACCTCGACATCCGTGCTGCCCTGCTCGAGCAAGGCACCCTCGTGGAGTTTGCGACCGAAGATTTGCGCGAGCCGGCTCTCCTGCCCGGCGACGTGTTTCAGGCACGGGTGGTCAAGGTCATGCCAGAGATTTCAGGGGCAATTGTGGACCTCGGTTCACAGCACGGGATCTTGCAAACACGTCGCTTTCCGGAATGCGAGGTAGCTCGGACCCGCACGACCCTGGCCAACGGCGCAAAAGGCTGGGCTTACATCCCTGAAAAACTCCGCGAAGGCTTGAGCATTTTCGTACAAGTTCGAAGGCTGCCCCGAGGTGGCAAATTAGCGAGAGTAAGCCCCCACATTGTCATCGAGGGCTTTTTCCTTGCGCTCGCCCTCGGTAGACGCGGCGTCCATTCGCCGTGGCAGATTTCGCGTGAAACCCGTGCCGACATTTTGGGGGTCTTGGCCAACAGGGGCCTAAGAGAGGATGGATTCGAGGTCCATCCCCGCGCCTGCTTTGCATCGACCGACGAGTTAGTCAGCGAAATTGAGCGCCTCGAACAAACCCAGCACCGCCTGTTACAGGCTCTGAATGGTTATTCAGGCCCGGGGCTCGTTTATCGTGCTGGGGACCCCGTTCTCCGTCTCTTTCTTGCAATCGGCCATCCTGAATTAACCAGCATCTGCGTAGATGGAGACGAAAGCGCACTACGCCGCGCTAAAGAGGCTTGGTTGGGTCTAACCCGGGGTCGCCCCACTCCCTTTCATCGACACCAAAAACCCACACCTCTTTTCGTGGAACATCGCATCGATGACCAAATCGAGGCGGCCCTCGCGTCCGATGTCCCTATCCCGGGAGGAGGTTTCGTACGGTTTGACCTAACGGACGCCGCAACCGTGGTTGACGTAAACAGTGGCGACAAGCGACTAGCAAGCCACATCTCTAGCCGCTCACGACGTAGCCTCAAATCCCTTAATTTCGACGCCGCACGAACGATCCTAACACAGCTCCGCCTGCGAAACTGTTCAGGTTCCATCATTGTCGACTTCGTCAACGCCCCGGAGAATGGCAGTGAGAGTAGCTGGTTTAGTGTGCTCAAAGATCTCCTGCGGGGTGACGCGGCGATCACTTCTTACCACGTGCATCGAGGCTGCCCGTTGCTCCACATCCAGCGACGCTACCGGCGGCCCTCACTTGCTGAACTGTTTCTCTGCAAATGCCCAACGTGTGGTTCCGCTGCCAAACGGTTGAACCTAGAAACCCGACTGCGGAACCTGCTGCGAGAGACCGCCCACAAACTGCGAACGGTACCCTCGGCCCGCCACGCGATCATCGAGGCCCCAAGGGAGCTTTTCGAATATTGGTTGCGCAGCGAGCTCGACCTTGTTCACGCGTTGGAAGCCGCCACATCCGTGAACTTCGAGGTTCGGCCCGCCCATTCGAACCAACCGTCCATTCGACTCGTCACCTAGGGTGAGAGCCAGAGGTCTAAACGCCGCGCAAGTTTCTAGGGGGCGATAGTTAAGTTGTGCCCCTGCTGACTAGGCCAGTTTGAAATAGCATGGGACGCTCACTAGGATTACCGCAATCCTGGACGGAATGACAATGTCGGAAGTGTCCTTGGACAGAGGCCGAAAGTTTCAGTGGCGAAACCTTAAAGTAAGCTGAGGAGAAACGCACGAATGGCTGCACCACCGGCGGACCCCGCCGTAAAACATCAACCAAAACCGCGTACAGAACGCGACCATGTTGTCATCCGCTTTGCTGGCGACTCAGGCGACGGCATGCAGGTCGCGGGCATGCAGTTCACCAATGAGTCTGCCGTCGCCGGTAATGATTTGAGCACCTTACCCGACTTTCCGGCCGAGATTCGGGCGCCCGCGGGTACCCTCGCTGGCGTCTCCGGATTTCAGGTGAACTTTGCAAATCACGAAATCTTCACGCCCGGCGACGAGCTCGATGTGCTCGTGGCGATGAACCCAGCGGCGCTCAAGATGAACATTGGAGATCTCAAGCCCAACGGGATCTTAATTGTCGACCGGGAACAGTTTGGCGAGCAAAACCTGCGTAAAGCTGGCTATGACTCTAATCCGTTGGAGGACGGTTCGCTCGCAAAGTATCAGGTGTATCCGATCGACATCACCAAGCTCACTGCGCTAACGTTGCGCGACACGAACTTGCCCGCACGAACCGTCAACCGGTGCAAGAACTTTTTCGCTCTCGGGCTTGTGTCTTGGCTCTTCCAGCGTCCGGTTGAACCCACCCAAAAGTGGATCGCGACCCGCTTCCAAAAACGGCCCGATTTGGCGGATGCGAACATCCGCGTCTTGCAAGCTGGTTTTCACTTCGGAGAGACCTCAGAGTTGTTCGCCAGTGCCTTTGAGGTCAAGCCAGCACGCCTTGCTCCCGGAACGTACCGAAACATCACTGGGAACAGCGCACTTGCGTTGGGTCTCGTGGTCGCTGCGCGGAAGGCGGGTCGGCCGCTGTTCCTTGGCAGTTATCCAATTACTCCGGCGAGTGACATCCTTCACGAGCTTGCGGCCTTAAAAGAGTTCGATGTGTACACCTTTCAAGCCGAGGATGAGATTGCCGGAATCGGTGCTGCGCTCGGGGCGGCGTTTGGCGGCGCAATTGCTGTGACCACCACGAGCGGACCCGGAATGTGCCTAAAGGCGGAAACCATCAACTTGGCCGTCAGCGTCGAGTTACCCCTAGTCATTTGTGATATCCAACGAGGCGGTCCCAGCACCGGGCTGCCGACCAAGGCTGAACAGGCAGACCTACTGATGGCGCTATACGGCCGTAATAGCGAGTCGCCCGTTGTCGTAATGGCCCCAGCGACGCCAGCGGACTGCTTCGCAGTCGCCATCGAGGCAGTGCGGATAGCGGTCAAGTACATGACCCCAGTCATCATCTTGTCCGACGGTTACTTGGCGAACGGCGCTGAGCCATGGCGGCTTCCCGCTATCGAAGACCTTCCCGACGTCCCGGTGCACTTCCGGGTCGACCCGAAGGGCTATTACCCGTACCTGAGAGATCCGGAAACACTTTCCCGTCCGTGGGTGGTCCCTGGCACACCAGGCCTCGAGCACCGGATCGGCGGTCTCGAAAAGGAGCATCTAACTGGGAATGTGAGCTACGCGCCGGTTAATCACGAGCAAATGGTGCGAGTGAGGGCCCGCAAGATCGCAGGGATTGCTCGCGAAATTTCGCCGACCGAAG
This sequence comes from Candidatus Binatia bacterium, assembly GCA_026415395.1. NCBI lineage: Bacteria > Candidatus Binatota > Binatia (SeqCode) > Binatia bacterium. Next base: position 102,868 of record JAOAHD010000017.1, read on the forward strand.
TGATGGGGCCCAGCAGTGGTGACCTCCTGGTCCTCGGGTGGGGAAGTACGTTTGGTCCGATCGAGGCCGCCGTACGGAAGGCTCAAAATGAAGGCAAGGAGGTAGCTCACGTTCATTTACGGCACCTCAATCCGTTGCCGCCCGACTTAGGGGACGTTTTGAAAAGATTCCGCCGGGTCCTGGTCCCGGAAATGAATCTGGGTCAGCTCGTGAAAATTATTCGCGCAGAGTATCTCATCGACGCCGTAGGGTTGAACAAGATCCAGGGCGTGCCCTTCAAAGAAGCGGAAATTTCGCGCCGGATCCGACAGATGTTGGGAGATTGAGAGTCCATGAACATTCCCGCAACGCCACCCAAGCTATCAAGAAAAGATTTCGTCACTGACCAAGACGTCCGTTGGTGCCCCGGATGCGGCGATTACGCAATCCTGGCCCAAGTGCAGAAAGTCATGCCGGAACTTGGGATTCCACGGGAAAATATTGTGTTTATTTCCGGCATTGGTTGCTCAAGTCGTTTTCCCTACTACATGAACACGTACGGCTTCCACTCCATCCACGGGAGAGCTCCAGCAATTGCGGCCGGTTTGAAAATAACTCGTCCCGAACTGTCGGTATGGGTCGTCACTGGAGATGGGGATGGCCTCTCCATTGGCGGCAACCACCTCATTCATGCGCTGCGACGCAACATCGACATCAAGATTTTACTCTTTAACAATCGCATTTACGGGCTAACCAAGGGGCAATACTCGCCCACATCGGAACAGGGGAAGGTCACTAAGTCGACCCCGTATGGCTCCGCAGATTATCCGTTCAACCCGATCTCCGTGGCCTTAGGGGCCCAAGCCACCTTCGTGGCGCGCAGTGTCGATGTGGAGGCAAAGCACCTTCAGGATACCCTGCTCCGGGCATACCAGCACAAGGGCACTGCATTTGTCGAGATCCTACAGAACTGCAACATTTTTAATGATGGGGCCTTCGCTGCCCTCACGGACAAGGAGACCAAGGCTGATGCCCAACTGCTGCTGGAACACGGTAAGCCCCTGCTGTTCGGCAAGCACCGAAACAAGGGTATTCGCCTGCGAAATGGCAAACCGGAAATTGTCGACGCAGGAGGAAGCACCACGGATTCGGAGCTTCTCGTCCACGACGAAACAGATGCCGGGTTGGCGTTCCTTTTGAGTCAGCTTACGCCCCCAGAGTTTCCAACACCTATCGGTGTCTTCCACGCGGTCACTCGCCCGACCTACGAGGACATCGTTAGAGACCAAATTGAAACAGCCAAAAAACGACGGCCTGCTGATCTAAGCGCACTGCTGCGCCAAGGGGATCTGTGGACGGTTTCGTGACTCTCAAATTGTTGGTGCCGTTTTAGGGAACCGAGGCTTACTGAAGGTTAGCCAATTCACGAGTGTGCTTCCGTTTGGAAAGGCAGGCGAACTCCTCGCGAGCGAGGCTAACGGACCCGCACAACCATACTGCGGGGGCTGCTCCAGCGACCTGCTTCATCGCGCACTCGAACCATAAATCGAGTTTCGGCTCCGACGGGTAGCGCCACCGCGCTGTCGATAAAGCCACAAAATTGCACCGTGCTTCCCACGCCGGCAAAGCGGTACTGACCGTCGTCAAAGAGAGTACACGCCTCGTTTGCGTTGCGGCCCCTCGGCTGTCCGCTTCCATCTTTGAAGCGGCAAGCCAGGTCATTGATGACGTCGGCAAGTTGCTGTGAACCCGGAAGGTCCAAGCTTCCGTTCCAAGCAGGCACTCCCCCGAGCACAGGGAGGGTATCGTCACAAACCGCAAGAGAACCATTCCCGAGCGGCGTCGAAGAAACGACGGCTAAGTCCGGCAAAACGTCGGGGCGGATGGGATCCCACTGAAACGTTCGCACCCCAACAGGCGTGTTTGCCCCGCCCGGACGAGCTTCGACCACAATCGAGAAGTTCGATCCGGAAGTCCGCTCGTACACAACGGTGCCATCGAGGAAGACCTCGACGGGGCTCAGCAAACGGTCATCTGCCCGCGCGATCCCAAGAAACGTGATCACCGGTTCAGGAGGCACCGTCGGGGTCGGCGTGGCGGTAACGGTTGGCGACCGTGAAGCCGTGCGGGTCAATGTGACGGTTGGCGTGGACGTAGGACTTCGTGTCATCGTGACCGTGCGTGTCACCGTGGCGGTAGCCGTGTGCGTTGGTGACCGAGTGAGGGTGGCGGTACGAGTCACCGACGGAGTCCCGGAGGGCGACGCCGTCCGGCTTGGGGACCAAGTCAGAGTCTGCGTCGCGCTTGGCGTCGGCGTGCGGCTCCAGGTCGCCGTACGGCTAGGGGTCGTCGTACGCGTCCTTGTAGGGGATGGACTGGAGGTGGCGGAAGAGGTCGGGGTACTCGAGGGAGGTGGAAGGGGGGTTTGACTAGGGGTGGGCGAGGACGTGCGAGTGGAGGACGGCCGTGCCGTCCTGCTTGGCGTTCCCGTCGCCGTCGCTGTCGCCGAGGGGCGAGGTAAGGAAGCGGTGACTAAAGGTGTCGCTGACGCCCGCGGCCTCGTTGTAGCTGTGACCGTAGCCCGCAAAGTTCGCGTGGCTGTCGGGGGGATCGAGGGCGTGGCAGTCAATGTGAGCTGCGGCGGGGTTGCTGTCCAAAGCGGAGTCGAGGTGGGCGAATTCGTCCGCGTCGGGGTCCGCACACCCGGGACAGTCCAAGTGGGAGTTGCTACAGCCGTGGCGGTGGGCGTGAACGTGGGTCTCACTGCCGACGTGCGGGTAGCGGTGCTCACCAAGGTAGGCGTTTCCGTCGCAGCGATGGGAGTGGAGGACGGAGTACTGGAGGGAGTTGCAGCTCGCGTGTGCGTCGCGGTTCTCACAGGGGTGGAGGTCGCTGTCAAAAAGCTTGGTGCATGCGTTGCTGTGACGGCCCCACCAGTCGGAGTTGGTGTCAGCGAAGGAGCACCTGGGCTCATTACAACCGTGCTTGTTCGAGTGAAAGAGCCCGTCGGCGTTTGCGTTGGGCTGGGTGTCTGAGTCCGCTGCCTCGGTGTCAGAGAAAAAGTCCGGGTAGCGGTGGCGGTTGCCGTTGGAGTTCGACTCACTGGTCGTAAAGAGGGTGTCTCCGTAACCGTGGGCAACGATGGAACGCTGGTAGGCGTTGGGGTCAACGTCGAGACCGCAGTAGGACTGCGTGTGGGACTTCGAAGAATTGTCGCAGAGTGGGTAGGACTGCCCGTCGGCGATCTTGTCGGAGAGTGGCTGGGAGAAATCGACCACGTAAAAGTTGCAGAGGGCACGATTTGACGCGTCGCCGTGAGAGTCGCGCTTCTTGTCGGGCTTGCGGAAAGCGTCGCCGCAGGCGTCGCAGACGGGGTGCTCGACGGTGAAAGAGTCGGCAGGGGCCTCACACCAACTCGCAGGATCATCTGGGAGACCGGACCTACATTGCCCGCCGTGTCTCGAACGCGCACGGTTACGAGGGTGTCGCCCGTCGGAAATGCACGAAAGGCCGGTACAAGGCCACAGAACTGGACGGTGCCGACCGCGTTAGTCACAAACTTCGGCCGGCCAAACTCATCCACGGTGCAAGCCCCGCCAGGAAAGGCGGCCACAACCATACCACAACTAGCATCCTGCAAGGCAGCGGTAACGAGCCCGTCGTCCCCGAAGTCTGGGGGGTTCACTGCCGGAACGCCACCCTCGCATACTTCGACTCCGCCGTCTCCTAGCGGGCGACTAAAAAGCATCTGAAGATCAGGTCGGACCGAACCCGCGGGCGCAACGGTCACTACGGTGGTCCCCACTGGCGAGCGCGACCCACCAGGCACAGCCTCCACAACAAGCTGAAAACCACTACCGCCCGGCCGCCGATACACTGGGATTCCTTGGTCAGTTTCGGAGACCGAGATTACCGTGCCATCAGCACCAACGATGCCGACGTAACTAATCGTCGGGCCCAAACCGGCAGCAAGTCGCGCGCGCAGATCCCAAACGTAGTCTGCAACCGTGGTTGCGCCGTCACGATTCCGGTCCGGACCAATTGTGTTCAGGGCGGGAAGCTCAAAGAGGCATTGGCGCAAGAGGTCCTCACGCAGCACCTCGCGAGCAAGTTGGCACGAACTGGGCTGAGCGCTCACGGTGGTTGCGCAGACCACCAAGGCCACTGCGACCAAAAACTGCGCTAACACCCAATCTCCCCTACGGCCACTTTAAACCCACTTGAGTCACAAGCTTCGGTTTATGGCTACCCGCAATCCCGTGGTCAACTGGCTCACAACCCCCGCAAGTGTTTCGTTGCCAAACTTGAGGCCTAGAGACTCACTGCTCGACACACGCCTCACTCCGACATAAAAGCAATGCCATGGGGAACGCGCGCACCCAAGACACTCGCGACCTCAACCGAGCGGGCCAATTGGCAACCGAGGAAATCCACCAGAGCGTCAACCGCCTCTTCAGCCTGCATGATAGGCTCCATCGCCAACTGGAGCTCAATTCGGGCCGACGTCGCCTTCGCAAGCGGTGGAGAGCACATCGTAGCGGTGGTCAAAGCTTCGAAACACCCACCCCTCATCTCTCACCGCTGAACCGCCTGCTTCTGGCCATCGTGACGAGGAGCGGCTCCCAATCGGTTTCGGGCGGCCCCTTTCCGGTCCCGCAGCGCTCCCTCATCCAGGCACTACGCAAACGCATCCGTAAACTCGAGCGCCTCTTCAGCGAAACCGCGGCGGGGCAGCGAAAACGGCCTAAACAAAAGCGGTGATGCGCCACCCTTGGCACGCCCTTCCTCGAGCAGGACTCGCTCGAGCCAAGCTCGACTCACTTTTTTGGCAAACGCGCCTGCTTGGGAACGACCAAAACGGGGCAGTGAGCCATCTGCAGCAAGCGTTGTGCAACACTCCCGAGAATCCACTTCTTCCACCCGCTCAGCCCTCGGGAGCCAACTACGACTAAATCTGCACGATGCTTCTTCGCTTCGCGCAGAATCGAATCGACGGGAGATCCATGTGTGATCACGACCGCCGCTGGTTGCGACCCTAGCTTCTGCACCTGTCGCTTGGCCCAGGCTTCTCCTTCTTTGGCCAGAGCGGCAGCATCAAGTCCCTCTACTTGCAGCACGGGTTGGACCACGTGGACAACAACCACTTGAGCGTTCAGCACCTCGCTCAATGACATCGCGTAGGCCACCGCCCGGTTTCCGATAGAGGAAAAGTCCGTCGCAGCAAGGATCCTCTTGGGTCCTCCAGCATTCAGGGAATGAAGTTTCTTACCCGCCTTCACCTTACGATCGCTCGTGGCCATACCCCCCTCGATCCTTCCATTGCCGACGCTACCACTAAAACTTTTAGCGAATCTCCTCGAGGAGCTCGTTCGTCCAAAACCTTCACCTCCAACCGGGCAACACCCGAACGGACAATGCCTAACTCCCGTGCAGCTGCATACGAAAGATCAAGCTCTCGCCCCCGGACGTAAGGCCCTCGGTCCGTCACCTCGACAACAACCTTCTTCCCATTGCGAGGATTTGTGACCTCGAGTTTCGTCCCAAAACGCAGCGAACGATGCGCGGCTGTGTATTCGTTGGCATTAAACTTCCGTCCATTGGCGGCACGCCGTCCGTGAAAGTCAGTTCCGTACCACGATGCGTGAACGAGCTTGCGGGACGAAGCGTTCGCGCCCCCTGCACTGGCAAAGTTTTTGGCACGGGCAGAGCCGCTTCCGGTTTTTGCCAGCACGGGAAGACCCGCCATGAGTGCCGCCCAGGCGCAGAAAAACACTAGCACTGGCCGCAGGCATGCAACCTTCGTTCGTTCCATGGGTCCCCTCCATTTGTCTTTTGCGACGCCTGGAGAGGGTTGTGTGCGTGACCGCCCGCCGGACGGGCCGGTTTACTCCTCTCCTTGAAGGCCGACGAAGTTAGCTGACGGGTTCGGGCTCAAAGAGTTACCCTACTCGAGCTTGGAACAGCGTCGAGATTCACCCCTTACCAAACTTGGGTCCTCCGCTCTCCTTCTATCTTCTCGGAGATTAGGCCTGGTCGCAGCCCCCTTTTTGGCAAACTCGAAGCCTGTTGGCAACCCCAGTGTACGCCGCGAGCCGCGCTCAGATAGCCCAGGATTCAAGCACGGCAAGCGCCGACGAGATTTTATTTTTGGCGAACGTTACTAAACTGACACCTGCAATTCGGCCCTTTCTTGCGTGCGTCGCATCAAAGCATATGGCACACTCGATGCAGCACCCGGCTGCTCGCAAACCCATAGTGAAAGGGGGATCTATGCCGAGCAGCGAACAGCAAGATAAAGGCTTTTCGATCGCGGCCTTACGGCGGCGGCTCAATATGACGCAGGAAGAATTCGCGCACGCGATCGGTGTTACCGTATCGACCGTAAATCGCTGGGAGAACGGCCACATCACTCCAAGCCGCTTAGCGCGACGAGCCATGGAAAATCTTCTGAATCAGCTAGCGCAGCAAACATACCCGACTTCCGAAAAGACCAACGGCAACAACGCCTCTGAGGGATCACACAACGTGTCCTAAAAAACGTTCGCGGATCGTTGGTTGCCAGCTACCATCGCAAAAGTTTGTACTTCGCGCTGTCCGGTGGAAGCATCGGTCCCCGAGGCGAGCGGCGGTTGTGAAACTGGAACAGTCGGCGGTTTGGGATCCTAGCCTCGGGCTCGCATGAACTGAGGTCGAGTTCTTTTCCCGCTCAGCTAACCAAGAAGGAACCGTTTGGTCTTCCCTCGCCCTCAGCCGCTGTGCTTCGGAAATAAGAGCCCGGCAGGCTAACTCCCACTCCCAATTGAGGTGAAGCCGGGCTCCTGCCATGAATACTGACGATTTCGGTCTCGGCCGCCGGGGCTGTCAGGTAATTCACCTGACACTGTTTTCGGGAGTGGGCCCCTCCTGACAGACCACCAACCAGGCACGGGGGTACACCGGCCGGCCGACTTGCAGCCTGTTTTTCCGCCCGCCTCGAAGTTGGGGGCCGTACACAGCGGTCCGGTCTCTCCCCAGTTCGTCTCGTGCGCTCCCCTAACTTGCCACAACAAGTGCTCTTGTTTGGCTGATTCGGATGTCATACATCGGCCGCACCCCAAGGGGTGGTTACTCCTGTCTAGGGCGTCTCCCATGAGGATTGCAGTTTGCGTGAAACAGGTTCCATCGGTAGCGGCCTTGAGGTTCGACCCCGTCAACAAGACTCTTCAGAGAGAGGGTGTGCCATTAGAAATCAATTCCTTTGACTTGCGCGCCCTCGCATGGGCGAAGGAATTCAAACAGAAGTTTCCGAACACGGAGATCTTAGCTGTCACCCTCGGCCCCCCTCAGGCACGGGCCGCCCTCGTGGATGCCCTTGCGTTGGCTGCGGATCGAGCCGTTCTGTTGACCGATCCAGCTTTTAGAGGTTCTGACACGCTAGCTACCGCGCGGGCCCTCGCCGCTTTTTTCCGTCGCAATGCCAGCGACATTATTCTCTGCGGTCGCTACAGCGTGGACGCGGAGACCTCGCAGGTCGGCCCCGAGCTGGCCGAGCTCTTGCGGATCCCCCATGTGTCCATGGTTCGCCGCATCGCTTTGGATTCTTCCTCTGCCCAGGTTCTGGAGTTGGAACGTGAAACAGACTTCGGGTGGGAAGTCCTGCACGCGGCAATGCCTGTCCTTTTGACCGTGACCGAGAGCATCGCGCCAGAGAAGTTTCCTTCGAAAAGTGAGCGCGACGCCGCCGAGAATCGCGCAATTGAGGAGATATCAGCAGCCGAGCTTGGCCTCAGCCCAAAGATGGTGGGTTTCGCGGGTTCACCGACTTGGGTTCGAGAACTTAGTGAGCTACCTAATCCTCGCCGCCAGCAAGTGATCAGTGAGGCAACCCTGGAGCAAAGTGTCGCTAGGGCAGTTCGTATTTTAGTCGAGGAATACGGTGCATTTGCACAGTGGAAATCCCCCTCATCCAACTACACTACTCCACAGCAACCCCAAGACATCGAGGTCGAGCCCCGCGACGTGCTCGTCGTAGGGGAGACGCTCAATGGAGAAGTGCAACCCGTCACTTGGGAGCTGATCGGAAAAGCTCTCGAACTAGCGCGCGGCATGGCTGGGAAGGTCCACCTTGCGATCTTTTCAGAGGGGCCGGCGAATTTTGCGGACGCTTTCCATCACTATGGCAAGATCAACGCAACCGTGTTCGTTGGCCCTGCGTGCGCAACCTTCCAACCCTGGGAGCACGCCGCTCGCTTGGCGGATCTGATTGCAGATGTGCGCCCCCGCTTTGTCATCGGGCCCTCGACGAGCTACGGCCGAGATGTTCTCCCGCGCCTTGCGGCGCTCTCAGGCTTGGGGCTGACCGCTGACTGCATCGACTTAGGTTTGGGGCCAGACGGCTCTCTCCTTCAACACAAGCCCGCGTTCGGCGGCAGTATCGTCGCGACAATTTCCTCACGGACGCTTCCCGAAATGGCAACGGTGCGTCCGGGAGTATTCCCACCACTTCCGCGGCAACCACACGCCTCCAACGGCGATGGAGTGAAGCTCGTTGAGTGCGGGCGCCCCCGTTACGAGTTCCGGTTACAGCGCCTCCGCCATGGCGTTCTTCCCGATCTCGGCAAAGACCTGGACCACGCGGAGATTGTCGTTGGCGTTGGCAAGGGTGTGGGAGCAGGCGGCATACAAGAAGTCCGCTCCTTTGCCGAGCGGATCGGCGCCGTACTATGCACGACACGTGATGTCGCGGACGAAGGTTGGCTGCCGCGACAGTTGCAAGTAGGTTTGACCGGACGTTCTATTGCGCCGAAACTCTACTTAGCGCTGGGGATTCGTGGGGCATTTGAACATGTCGTCGGAGTGCGCAGGGCTGGCGTGATTGTCGCGGTGAATCGCAATCCACGTGCGCCAATTTTCCGCCACTGCGATTTGGGCCTCGTGGCAGATCTTTGGGAAGTGCTGCCGATTCTCGAGCAGCAAATTCGCGCGCACCTGCAACCGGAAGATGCATGAACACCTCGGCATCCGCCGCTCAGGACTCCCCGGCCACGGCGTGCTTTCCGCGCATCGTGTGGGCTCTCGTCGGGCTAAAGTTGGGATTACATCTTCTGGCTCTGAGAAACGACGACTGGTTCCGCGACGAGTTCTACTACTTGGCCTGTAGCCGACGCCTCGCTTGGAGCTATGTAGATCATCCGCCTCTGTCGGTAGCGGTTCTTTCCGCGCTCGGAGATGCGCGCGATTCCTTTCTAGTTGTGCGTTTTCTCGTCTTCTTTCTCGGTTGTCTCACTCTTCTGCTGGCGAGCGTGTTGACGCGCGAATTTGGTGCAGGAACGGCAGCTCAGTGTCTCACTGTCCTTGCTCTGATGCTGTCCCCCGGATTCCTCGGCTTGCATAGCTTTTACTCGATGAACGCCTGGGAACCTCTCTTCTGGCTTATGGCCGCCTGGGTGTGGGTGCGTATCGCAAAGCAAGGGACGGTTTGTCAGTGGGCGCTCCTGAGCGCTGTTTTCGTCGCAGGCCTTCAAAACAAACTCAGCATGCTGTGGCTTGTACTTCCCTCTCTTGGAACTGCGGCGGTTTTCTGCCGGCATCGCACCCACACGCTGTCGGGCATTTTATTCGCATTTGCCGCTTTGCTCGTTTCGGCCGCGCCCATGGTTTTGTGGCAAACGCAGCACGGATGGCCCACCCTCGAGTTCATCGCCAACGCCACTCGTCTAAAGGTGCTGGACCTGAGTATCAGCCAATTTTGGTTCTCGCAAATTCTCGTCTTCGGACCGCTCGCTCTCATCCTCGCGCTTCTCGGTGCAAGTGCTTGCCTCGCTTCTCGGGAGTGGCGCAAACACGGGGTCGTCTTGGGTGCCAGCTTTTTCGCAACTGCGGCAATGCTCTCCTTCGCGCATGGGGCGCGCGTCTACTATCTTGCGCCGGCGTACGCCATCGCCGTCCCAGTCGGAGCAGCCTTCATCTGTCGGCAGCTACGGGTGCAAGAGGTACTCAAGCGAGTCGTGGTCGGCGTCGCGTGCGTGCTGCTTATAGCTCCCGCGCTCGTTGGCCTACCGCTTGCCCTGCCCTTACTCTCGCCCGAGGACACCGTTCGATACGCTACTTGGCTTAAGCTCCCCCTGCCAAGAGAGGAACGATCCGGCGCAAGCGAGCTTCCGCAGCATCTTGCCGACCGCCATGGATGGCGCGAATTGGCCGCCACCGTGTCGACTGCTCTGAGCTTGCTTCCCCCCGAGATCCAAGAGCAAGTCACAATCGTTGCTGCAAACTATGGCGAGGCTGCGGCGCTCGAGTACCACCGGCGGCACCATCGCCTTCCGCAGCGCATCGTGAGCCCACACAACCAGTATTGGTTCTGGGCTCGGCCGGAGGACTGGGGTCGGCACTTCGTCACCGTCGGATTTTCCGCAGAGTCTTTGCGCACCGTTTGCGACAGCGTCAGAGAGCTTGCCCGGGTCCAATGTCAGTGGTGCCGTGCGGGAGAGCGTGGCGCCCTGATCGCGTACTGTCACTACAAGGGCACTGACATCAAAGAGGATTGGGTTAGCCTGCGCAAGTTTATTTAAGCGACCAAACCTGCTGTGGGCATCTACCCATCCTTCAGAATGGGTTGGGGCTTGCTTTGAGGTCTGTGTGCCCCATCAAGTATGCATCGACACCGCGGGCGCACTCTCGCCCCTCCCAGATGGCCCAGACCACTAAAGACTGCCCCCGCCGCATGTCGCCGCAGGAGAACACGCCAGGAACGCTGGTCATGTAATTCTCGTCCACGGCCACCGTCCCGCGATCCGTCAACTCTACGCCCACCTGCTCCAGCAAATACTTTTCGGGTCCAGTAAACCCCAAGGCCAAAAGAACAAGGTCCACGTCAATCGTGAATTCGCTGCCAGGAATCTCCCGCATTACCATGCGCCCGTTTTCCTTGACCCACTCGAGCCGTACTGCGTGGAGCTTATTCACATTGCCCGCCTCGTCGCCTGAGAACCGCTTAGTCTGGATGCTCCAGTCGCGGATTACCCCTTCCTCGTGCGAGGAGGATGTTCGCAGGATCATCGGCCAGTACGGCCACGGTGCAACATCCTCCGTACGTGTCTCTGGCGGCTGAGGAAGAAGCTCGAACTGATAGACGGCGATGGCTCCCTGACGGTTGGACGTACCCAGACAGTCCGATCCGGTATCACCGCCTCCCAGAATCACCACCCGTTTTCCCCGCGCGTCAATCCGGTTTGGCACCTCGTCACCGGCAACACGGCGGTTCGCTTGAGGAAGGAATTCCATTGCCAAATGGATCCCCTTCAGCTCACGACCCGGAATCGGCAGATCCCGCGCTTGCGTAGCTCCGCCGGCAAGCACAACAGCGTCAAACTGCCTACGGAGCTCGTCGTACGAGATGTCAACGCCGACGTTCACGTTCGTGCGGAAGGTAACGCCCTCTGCCTCCATCTGGCTCATGCGCCGATCGATGTACTGCTTCTCCAGTTTGAAATCGGGAATCCCGTAGCGCAGCAAGCCGCCAATACGATCGGCGCGCTCAAACACAGTCACCCAGTGTCCCGCCCGCGCTAACTGTTGAGCGCATGCGAGCCCTGCAGGACCGGAGCCGACAACGGCCACCCGCTTCCCCGTTCGCCGTGCGGGCACCTGAGGTACCACCCACCCCTCTTTATAAGCGTGGTCGATGATCTGCTTTTCGACCTGCTTGATGGTGACCGGGTCGTCGTTGATGTTCAAGACACAAGCTTCTTCACACGGAGCCGGACACACACGGCCGGTGAAATCCGGGAAATTGTTCGTGGAATGCAACCGCTCGATCGCTTCGCGCCATCGTCCACGGTAAACTAGGTCGTTCCAGTCAGGAATAATGTTCCCGAGCGGGCAACCTTTGTGGCAAAAAGGAATCCCGCAATCCATGCAGCGGGCAGCCTGAATCTGCAGCCGGTCCTCCGGATGCTTTCCTTCCAACTCGCGCCAGTCGCGCAACCGCTCCCTCACCGGCCGCCGCGGTGGTAGCTCACGACGATACTCCAAAAACCCCGTAATTTTGCCCATGAGGTTGGCCTTCCTCTTCCAATCAGTCCACTAAATGCTCGCCAACTTTGCCGCCTCGGAGTCCAGGTGCTGTTTGCGCAGCACTTGTTGGTATTCAACAGGGAACACCTTGACGAATTTGGCGACATAGTCCTTCCAGCCCGACAAAACCCTCCAGGCTACCGCACTATGCGTATAGGCATAATGCCGCCGGACAAGGTCGTGCACCACCTCCATATCTTCTTCATCCAGCGGCACAATGTCGACCATTCCCATGTTACAACGGCTCGCGAACTTGCCGTCGAGGTCCAAAACGTAAGCGAGTCCGCCGCTCATTCCCGCGGCGAAGTTGCGTCCGGTCGGGCCCAAAATCACAACGGTGCCACGGGTCATATACTCGCAACCATGGTCGCCAACCCCCTCCACCACCGCGGTCACACCACTGTTGCGCACGCAGAAGCGCTCACCTGCCATGCCGCGCAAGAAAACCTCGCCTCCCGTCGCTCCATAAAGAGAAACGTTGCCAACGATGATATTTTCCTCGGCAACAAAACTTGCTTCTCGCGGGGGGTACGCCACAATGCGGCCACCAGAGAGGCCTTTGCCGAAGTAGTCATTGGCGTCTCCCTCCAGTTCCACGGACACCCCATTGGCCAGGAAGGCACAGAAACTCTGCCCAGCCGAACCCGTAAACTTGATGCGGATCGTATCCGGAGGCAGCCCCTTTTCCCCGTAACGGCGCGAGATTTCTGCGGACAGCATGGTGCACACAGTACGGTTGACGTTGCGTATCGGCATGCTGATCTCCACAGGTTCGCCACGCTCGAGTGCTGGCATCGCCAAGCGGATGAGCTCGTTGTCCAAAGCTTTGTCCAAGCCATGATCCTGTTCCGCCACACAGCGGATTGGCACCGTTGGCGGGACATCCGGCTTGTGCAGAATCTGGCTCAAATCCACGCCCTTTGCTTTCCAGTGGTCGATCGCTTCCGCCGTATCCAACATGTCGACTCGACCCACCATCTCGTCCACAGTGCGGAAGCCCAGCTCAGCCATGATTTCGCGCAGCTCTTCGGCCACGAACATCATGAAATTCACCACATGTTCGGGCTTGCCTTGAAATTTCTTCCGCAACACAGGATCCTGAGTTGCGATTCCCACCGGGCAGGTGTTGAGGTGGCACACCCGCATCATCACACATCCAGAGGCCACCAGGGCGGCTGTCGCAAAGCCAAACTCCTCCGCTCCGAGCAGTGCCGCGATCGCGACGTCACGCCCGGTCTTGAGTTGTCCGTCGGTCTCGACACGGATGCGGCCACGGAGGTCATTCAACACCAGCACTTGCTGCGTTTCTGCCAAGCCAAGCTCCCATGGCAGTCCGGCGTGTTTGATGGATGTCAGTGGTGAAGCACCGGTACCCCCGGAGTCGCCACTAATAAGCACAACATCTGCCTTTCCCTTCGACACTCCGGCGGCGATGGTTCCCACGCCCACCTCGGCGACAAGCTTCACACTAATGCGGGCGCGGTTGTTGGCATTTTTAAGGTCGTGGATGAGCTGCGCGAGGTCCTCAATCGAGTAAATATCGTGGTGCGGTGGGGGTGAGATCAAACCCACACCAGGGGTCGAATAACGGATGCTCGCAATGTACTGGTCCACCTTGTGCCCAGGGAGCTGACCACCCTCGCCGGGCTTGGCTCCCTGTGCCATTTTGATTTGGATCTCGTCAGCGTTGACCAAGTAATGGCTAGTCACCCCAAAGCGTCCCGAAGCGACCTGCTTGATGGCGCTTCGGCGCGAGTCGCCATTAGGATCCGGGATATAGCGAACCGGATCTTCCCCTCCCTCTCCCGTATTCGACTTTCCGCCAATGCGATTCATGGCGATCGCTAAGGTTTCGTGTGCCTCGCGGCTGATTGAGCCTAGAGACATTGCGCCAGTTTTAAACCGCTTGACGATCTCGGTCGCAGGCTCCACCTCGCTGAGAGGAATTGGGTTGCCCGGCTTAAAGCGCAGCAAGCCCCGAATGGTGCAAAGCTGCCTGCTCTGTTCATTCACCAAGCGCGAGTACTCCTTAAACAGGCGATAATTCCCGGTTCGACATGCATGCTGCAACTTGGCGATCGTGTCGGGGTTGTACATGTGGTACTCGCCGCGGCGACGCCACTGGTACTGTCCCCCTGGGTCTAACTCGCCGTCGAGGTTCGGGGGTACGTGGTAAGCGTCGTGGTGACGCATCGCGCATTCTTGCGCAATTACATCCAAACCCACACCCTCGATTCTCGAGGCGGTCCACGTAAAGTAGCGGTCGATCACCTCACGATTGAGGCCAATGGCCTCGAAAATCTGTGCGCCGCGATAACTCTGCACGGTGGAAATGCCCATTTTGGTCATCACCTTGAGCACCCCTTTGTTGGCGGCCTTCAGGTAATGCTCCACCGCGGTATCCTCGTCGACGCCTTTGATCCGGCCATCGCGCACCATGTCGATGATGGTTTCGATGGCCAGGTACGGGTTGACCGCCCCGGCCCCGTAACCGATCAAGCAACAAAAGTGATGTACTTCACGGGGCTCTCCTGATTCCACAACGATTCCGCATCGCGTGCGTGTGCCCTCGCGAATCAGGTGATGATGGACAGCAGCGGTCGCGAGCAAGCTCGGGATTGGAGCCCAGGTTTCGTCGTGCCCCCGATCGGACAGGATTAGGATGCTGTACCCTTGAGCAATGGCCTCGGAAGCTTGCGCGCACAACTCGTCCAAAGCCCGTTGCAAGCCAGCGCCGCCGTCCGCGACTCGGAAGAGTGTCGACAGCACCTTCGAGCGAATTCGCCCAGCAGCGATCCGCCGAATCTTTTCCAGGTCCACGTTACTGATCACCGGATTTTCCAGCTCCAATTGGTGGCAGTGCAGCGGCGTTTCCTCGAACAGGTTCTGTTCAGATCCAATCGTCGCCTTGAGCGACATCACAATTTCTTCGCGAATTGGATCGATGGGAGGATTCGTGACCTGGGCAAACAACTGCTTGAAATAGTTGAAGAGAAGTTGCGGGCGATCGGACAGTACCGCCAGCGGGGTGTCCGTACCCATCGAACCGACCGCCTCTTGAGCGTTGATGGCCATCGGTGCCATCAGCATCTTGAGATCTTCCAGCGTGTAGCCATGCACCTTTTGGCGGGTGAGCAAAGTTTCCGGATCGTAAACGGGCAGTAACTCACGCGGTTCCGGCAAATCATCCAGCCTCACGAGATTTTCGTTGAGCCACTGCCGGTATGGGCGTCGGCTCGCGATGCTTTCCTTCACTTCATCGTCGCCGACAATGCGCCCCTGCTCCGTATCCACGAGAAATAGGCGGCCAGGCTGCAAGCGATCCTTGTGCAACACGTTCTCTGGTGGAATGTCGAGGACGCCTACTTCTGAAGCCATGACGACGAATCCGTCGCGCGTGACCACGTAGCGCGAGGGACGGAGTCCGTTGCGATCCAGCACCGCGCCAATCAGGCGCCCATCTGTAAAGGCAATCGAGGCGGGGCCGTCCCATGGCTCCATAAGGCAGGCATGGTACTCGTAAAAAGCCCGCTTCGTTTCGCTCATGCTTTCGTGCTTCTGCCACGCCTCAGGGATCATCATCATGATGGCGTGGGGAAGCGAACGCCCGGTCCGAACCAGCAGCTCCAATGCATTGTCGAACTTTGCCGAGTCGCTCCCAGCCTCTTCTATAATTGGTCGCAACTTTTCGATATCATCGCCAAACAACGGCGAAGAAAACATCTTTTCTCGGGCACGCATCCAGTTCTCATTGCCGCGCAAGGTATTGATTTCCCCGTTGTGAGCGAGCAGGCGATATGGGTGGGCGCGTTCCCACGACGGAAAAGTGTTCGTGCTAAAACGCTGGTGCACCAGCGCTAGCGCTGACTTCACCCGGGGGTCGCGTAAGTCCGCATAAAACGCCGGAATTTGCTGCGGCAAGAGCAACCCCTTGTAGACGATCGTCCGACTGGAGAGGCTCGGCACATAAAACGACTCGGAATCACGCAGCCCCGCCTCCCGCACTGCTCGCTCGACACTCTTTCGCACTACGTAGAGCTTGCGCTCCAGAGCTTCTGGGTCCCGAATCTCGGCACTCTTACCAACAAAGATTTGCCGGATCTCTGGCATTGACTGTTGCGCAAGCGGACCGCAGTGCTCGGGATGCACGGGCACGCGCCGCCACCCTAACAACCTCAACCCATTCTCCCGTACTGCCTTCTCGAACAGCCCCAAACACACGTTCCGTTCGGCAGGGTCGCGTGGAAGGAACACCATTCCCACCCCATATTCCCCTGGATCAGGAAGCGAGATCCGAAGGTCACGACACACTTCACGGAAAAACTCGTCGGGAATCTGCAGCAGCATTCCTGCACCGTCCCCGGTCAGCGGGTCGCAACCACAGGCTCCACGGTGGGTAAGGTTCTCCAACACCTTGAGGCCCTTGAGAATGATGTCGTGGGACTTCTCGCCCTTGATATTGACGACAAAGCCCACCCCACAGGAGTCGTGTTCAAAGTAAGGGTCGTACAAACCTTCTCTCTTGGGCCTACGCAACATTGACATCAACTCAACCCTCCGATCGTCTTTGGCTCTTTGCCCTCAGATTCCACACGAGCCTTCCGACTCATTCTCCGATTGGCTGGTGCGGAAGACGCAGGAAGCGCGACCTGGGTTCTCTCCACATTCGTCGAGAGAACGACCATCGTTTCCGTCCGCTCCACCCCCTCAATCGAACGTACAGCTCGAATGAGATTCTCAAGCGTAGAAGTATTCTGCGTCTTGACCTTCAGCAGGAAGGTGTGTTGCCCGGTGACATGGTGGCATTCTAAAACTTCGGGCAACCGGCCAATCTCCTCCTCGAACGGCCCAATGCGCCGAGGGTGCCCCACTGAAACACCGATGAACGCGGTCACATCATTTCCGACCCGCCGGGCATCAATCACTGCGCGGTAGCCCAAGATCACCCCGTGGTCTTCGAGCTTCTTAATCCGCTCCATCACCGACGGAGCCGAAAGTCCCACCTGCTCCCCGATCTTCGCAAACGGCACCTTGCAGTTATCCTGCAAGATATTGAGGATTTCCACGTCGGTCGTATCCAATTCCAGCTCAGCGGCACCTAATTTCATAAGGACTCTTCCAAGCGAGGCCTAACAAAAAGCAAGCATGCGGCGCTCTGTCAAGCCTCAGTTAGGAAAATCCCCTGCCGTGCCTATGCCAAACGGCGCCAGCCGCGCGTCAAAAGTCCCCGTTTAACGCGACCTTCGTGGGGGGCTTACACAGGTCAGCGACCCGTCCAGCGGGGAGCGCGCTTTTCACGGAATGCCTGGACCCCTTCGCGGGCGTCCTCACTCATAAAAACGCGCGCGGAAAGCTCGAGCTCGAGGTTCAAGGCGCTCTTGAGATCGAGAAACGTACTGCGCTTTGCGGACTCCTTAACAGCCCGTATTGCGAGCGGACCATTAAGGCAAATGGTCTCCGCCCACTCATGGGCCTTTGCCAATACCTCGCTTCTCGGCACTACGGCGTTGACCAAACCCATCTCCAGCGCGCGGTGCGCCGGGACCCGATCGGCCAACAGCAAAAGTTCCATGGCGTGACACCACGACAGTTGCCGTACACTGTGTACGGTCGACCCTCCACCCGGGAACAACCCCCGACGCGGCTCGGCCAACTGTAGCCATGCATCTTCTGCCATGACACGGAGGTCAGTGTTCCAAAGCATCTCAAGGCCGCCGGCCGCGCACACCCCATTGATCGCCGCGATCACGGGCTTGTAAAGGACGAATTCCTCGCCATTCGGTAATGTGGCTCCGTCGCGGAGAACTGCGATCAAACTATGCGCCATGGTGTAGCGAGAACCCTCTACCTGCTCGCTCGCTCCACCCGTCGCCAGCCGCTCAACATTGTCGGTGACCATCGGAATGAACTTCTTCAAGTCAGCACCGACGCAGTAAACGTCCCCCACTCCAGTCAAAATGGCGACAAACGCGTCGTCATCGTCGCGGTACCGTATCCAACACTCCGCAAGCTGACCAAAATGCTCCAGATCTAGCGCATTCCGCGCCTCTGGACGGTCAATCGTGATGGTGACCACGTGTCTCGATTTTTCGTAATGGATCGGCATACGTGCCAAAGGCCACCAGGTCGCGTTCTTGTCAAGGGTTCGGTGCGCTTCATGTCTCGTACGCTCTATCCGGCGAGAGGCGGAAACAAGCTCAAGTTCTGACCGTCACGCAAGCGGGTTTGGAGCTCTGCCTGCTGGCCATCGACCACAGCAATCTTGGCGTGGTTCTCCGGGATCCCCAACTGGGCAATCACGTCCGCCACCGACGCACCCGGAGCGAGGTCCACGGCAACGGTGTCGTCAACCGCCCCGGGAGGAAGGTACTTTCTCAATGAAGCGTGAAGCCTAACATTCACGCGCATACCACCTCACCCCGTCTACCGCGCAGCAACTGCGGGCTTCACCGCTGGGGCGTGCGAAGGGGTCCGCAAACCACAGAACTCCTCATAATCGATCAGCTCCGTGATCGTAGGCTCGTCTCCGCACACCGGGCACTTTGGATCTCGCCGCAGCTTATGGATGCGAACCTCCATGCTCAGGGTGTCGAAGTACACCATTCTTCCAATCAGGGGGCGCCCGACGCCAAGGATGAGTTTGATTGTTTCCAAAGCTTGCACACATCCAACCAGTCCAGGCAGCACACCCAGGACCCCAGCTTCAGCGCAACTCGGCGCCGCGCCAGGTGGAGGAGGCTCCGGGAACAGGCAGCGGTAGCACGGCCCTTTCTTGGGGTAGAACACCGATGCCTGGCCCTCAAACTGGAAAATGCTGCCATGAACGTTGGGCTTTCCGAGCATCACGCAAGCGTCGTTCACCAGGTAACGGGTAGGGAAGTTATCGCATCCGTCTACGATGACGTCGTAGTCGGCGAACAAGCGCAGAACGTTTTCTGAAGTGAGGCGCTCTTGGTAACCAATCACCTTCACGTCGGGATTTAATGCTTGCAAAGTCATACGCGCTGACTCCACCTTCGGCATCCCGATTCGGTCATTGGTGTGGAGAATCTGCCTCTGTAGATTGCTCAGATCGACGACGTCGTGGTCCACGATGCCAAGCGTCCCCACTCCCGCGGCTGCAAGGTAAAAGGCCGTTGGGGAACCGAGCCCACCAGCTCCGATTAATAGCACCTTGGCGTCCAACAACTTGGCTTGCCCCTCTTCACCAACCTCCGGCAACAAGAAATGTCGGCTGTAACGAGTGAGCTGCTCAGGCGTAAACTGCCGGTCTTGCTTCCATGGAAAACCCTTGTTTTTCCAGGCCGTAAACCCGCCCGCCATGGAAACCACGCATTCGTATCCCATTTCTCGGAGCTGTTTGGCAGCAAGCAACGACCGGGTCCCCCCCGCACAATACGCAATAATCGGTCTCGACTTGTCAGGGACTACCTGCTCCACCCTCAGTTCCAAGAATCCCCGGGGGAGCGACACCGCTCCAGGCAAATGTCCTTCTCGATATTCCTCTTTCTCCCGAACATCCAGGAGGAGCCAAGTTCCGTTCTCGAGTTCCCGACGGACCTTGTCGACATCCCATTCAGGAACCAGTCGTCTGGCCTCCTCCAGTAACTCCTGAAAGCTTTTTGCCATCTCAGACTCCTTTGGCGTCACGGAGACACCGGCACCAGCAAGCCTACACAAAGACACCGTTTGTTCAACTGCGAACGAGAGACATTCCACCATCGTCCAAACTGCTACTTGTTGAACGGCGATCCAGGCCCATCGATTTTCCATCTGCTCGAAAGCACCATGAACCTTCTGGCACACGCAATCTTGACTTTGAATCTTATGGCCAGTAAGCGCTGCGCTTATTAAGGGCCCATTAGGTTCAAGACGAACGAAGCGGGAAGGAGGGGTTGATTATGGATGCAGTAATGGCCGTGTTAGAGTCGCTGTTCCGGTGGCTCCATGTGTTATTCGGGATTCTGTGGATTGGCCACTTGTATTTTCTCAACTTCGTCAACGCTTCATTCGAAGCAACGCTCGATGCCGACGCTAAGAAGAAGGTCATCCCAGAGTTGAGGCCGCGGGTGCTCTTTTGGTTCCGCTGGGGCGCTGCTTTCACCTGGATCACCGGCGTCCTTCTACTTCTGTTGGTTTATTACCATGGCGGGGCGCTGTTCGACCATGGTTCCAATTGGTCGTTCGGGGCGGTGCTGATGATCGTCCTGGTCTTCGCTGCACCCTTCATTTACGACGCTCTGGTGAAGTCCGTAATGAAAGAGCTGCAAACGGCCTTCGTCGCTGGACTGATTTTATCCGCGATCCTGGTCACTCTCTTCGAGTACGTTGGTGGCTTTGGCATTCGTGGCTACGCAATCCACCTGGGTGCAACGTTCGGTACCATCATGGCCTTCAATGTTTGGTTTCGAATCTGGCCAGCACAGCAGCAAATTATTCAAGCAATCAAGCAAGGCCAGCCTGCGGATCCGACGCTAGTAGCCCTTGCCGGCCAGCGTTCGCGCCACAACACGTACATGTCCGTCCCTCTACTGATGCTCATGGTGAGCCAGCATGCGACGACGTGGATCGGGTTCGCCAACCCGATTGCCATCACCCTCGTCGTCTTCGCCGGATGGATGCTCGTATACCACCTGTACGACCGGGCTGCGCAGTTAAAGGGGTTTTAAACGTTGGCAGGGAAGCCGCTCAGGCATCGCCAAAAGAAAATTCGAGGGAGAGCTCGCTGCGAGGTTTGATCTCTACCTCTTGCCGCTTCGTTCCAAGCTTTTCATGCCATACAGCGATCGTGTAGTTACCTGGAGGTAGCGGCCCCAGTTTGGCGTCTTCGTCCCGCCGGGTTACCGCGCCATAAGGATGTGGAAGTACGGCGATGTACGCTGCCATCCACGGGTGTACGTCACAACCGACTGGTACGGCCACTTCCGGCTGTTCGAACTTGACAACCCGGGCTGTGCCTGCCCTGCTCAACATGAAGTTCGTTCCTCGACCGAGACGCGGTTTCGTATGGACATTGTGAGGTTCGGGGTCACTGTTGCGAAATTCCACCGGTTGACCCACTTGCGCGATGACTACACGAGGCTCGTAAAGGCACCCCTTCTGATCAATCACAACCGGTGTAGTTGGAGCGGGGAACCGCGGCGGCAACGGGCCATTCTCGACCCAAACCACAGCGTTGACGATCCGACCCTCTTCCCCAACCACAAGCGACTGATCGTAGACCGGCCCGTCGTGTAGCTTGACGCACTGAGGCGCACTTCGCATGGTCAGCGCTCTTGGCTCGGGCACCGACCCCGTAAAACGAACGCGCACGGTGACGTACCCAGCCGTCGCAGGGTCGACCGTTGGAACCGCAACTGGTTCTTTGGATGAGCCAGAGTCGGGCCTTTGGCACGCCGCAAATACGGCAACCCATGCTACAAACAAAGGTGCGACCCAGAACTTACACCTCGACACGACTACGATATCTGGTGGGGGGAATTTTGTCACGACGTTCACCACCTCACGCTGGCGCTGACCCCGATCGCTCACGGCAATGAGGGCAGAGACCGATCCAAGTGACCAGCCTGTCGGATACGACGTAGCCCATGGCTTCGAGGTTCGGTGCCTCAATCCCCGACATCAGCGGCACGTCAACAACCTCTCCGCAACGCTGGCACACGAAGTGATCGTGAGCATCCGTTCTTGCATCGAATCGCTGGACCCCGTCGGGCGCTCGGATGACCAGCAGCCGCCTCTCGCGCACAAGCTTCTGAAGATTGCGGTACACCGTACCCATGCTGATTTTCGGCAGCCGCTTGCGTGCACGTCGGAAGACCGTTTCCGCAGTCGGATGCCCCTTTCCCAGGGCCACCGCCTCCCAAACCACTCGGAGCTGCTCAGTGTTTCTCGGCTTCAAGGCAGAATTCACTGCAAGTCTTCCGCGAGAGACTCCCGCACCATTACGGGGAGGTCGGCAGTTGCCGTGTAGTTCGGGTGAGACACAACCAAACGAGCGGGCACATCAATCTGCCGTAGTAATCCTGCGGCATCGCTCGGGCATGCAAAGCGCACATACTGGACAGCACTCAGTTTGTCTTCCTTCGAGCGACCTGGTTCGAAGATTCCCTGGAGTCTCAAATGCCCCAGCTCCAGAGTCACGCATTCATCGATCCCCCGGAAGCGCAACAACTCCTCGCGGATATTGGCCAAGTCGGTAATCTCGAGAAACATCGTCGCGCTGAGCTCACCCGCTCGAGGGATGAGCTCGTTGTACACAGCGATTTCTTCCCGCACCCGGTCAAGGTCGACAATATGCTCGGCACGGAGCATCTCCTGAATTTGGAACCACACGGTGTCGTGGTTCTCGAACACGAACGTCACGCGATCCCCAACGGAAACTCGGCGCCTTTTTTTAAGCTCGATGATACGCCGGCGAACGTCGGCGCGAATCTCTTCGTATCGTTGAAGCCCGACAATCTCATCCAAAGTCACAGGCGAAACCGGCATGACGGCCTTTCGTTATTCACACTCCCAAAAACGACCCGGCCGGTGCACACGATGTGCGCACCGGCCAGCGTCAACGGTTGCATTTCTTTATCTACGAACCACTTACGACGCCGCCTTGAGGGACTCTAAACCCTTCTGGAAGCGCCCAGCGTGAGATTTCTCCGCCCGCGCCAACGTCTCGAACCACTCCGCGATTTCTTCGAATCCCTCTTCACGAGCAGTCTTCGCAAACCCAGGATACATTTGCGTGTACTCGTATGTTTCTCCCTCGATTGCCGATTTGAGGTTCTTCTCCGTGTCGCCAATCGGCACATTCGTCACTGGGTCCCCCACTTCCTTGAGGAAGTCCAAGTGACCGAATGCATGCCCCGTCTCTGCCTCGGAAGTGTCGCGGAACAACCCGCCAATGTCCGGGTATCCCTCAATGTCGGCTCGCCGCGCGAAGTACAGGTAACGGCGGTTTGCCTGAGACTCACCAGCGAACGCTGTCTTCAAGTTCTCATGCGTTTTCGTTCCAGCCAAGCTCTTACCCATCGCATCTCCCTCCTTATCGAGAACAATTCTCATTTAAGCTTGTATGGCACCCACGTTTCCCTGTCAATGCCCTCGCCCTGGCTAAACCTGCAGCGAGCGTATGCTGTGCCGTTCTTGGAGCTCTTTCGCCCAGCGCTGCACGTTGGCGAGGGAGGAGTCGATTTCTATACCCAGCTTCGGAAGCAATAGGAGCCCGGGCGCGAAAGCGACGTCAGCCAACGAGAACTCACCAGCAACGAATCGGTGTCGGCCCAGCGTGGCGTCCAACCGCCGCAGAAGTTGCACAACTTCTGTCTGCAGCCGGCGAACCTTCTCCGCATCACGTTCTCCATCGGCGCGTCGCAGTTCGGTTTGCAAGAGTTCAATCCGCGGCGTAAACAGCATGTCCGCCAAGTCTTCCGACATGCGCACAAGCGCGCGGCCGTAAGAATCCTCGGGCATGAGCGGCGGGTTGGGGTACTCCTCGTCCAGATACTCGTTGATAATTGTGGAATCGTAGATCTTCGCTTCGTCGTCCACCAAAACGGGCACCTTACCCAGTGGGTTCAGCTTCAAAAACTCGGCCGAGCGCTGCTCGTTTTTTCGGAGGTCCACAAGCTTGGTTTCGAATTCCAAGTCTTTCTCAACCAAAACAATCCGCACCTTTTGTGCATAAGGACATTCAGGGAAGTCATAAAGCACGATCATGCTTGAGTCCTCTCCAGAGCGTGAGTTGACTCCCGTTTTTCGCAAAAAGCGCCGCCACTGTCCACAACACCCGCGCTGATTTCTGGCCCTGCTGCTACACGTGCCGCCAAGCGTGATACGAACTTCGCACGAGCGGCCCCGATTCCACGTAACGAAACCCTAAGGCCAAGGCCTCTGAGCGAAGCTCGGCGAATTCTTCCGGTGGGACGTAACGAACAACCGGCAAATGAGTCGAACTGGGCTGCAGATACTGGCCCAGGGTGAGCACGTCACAACCCACAGCCGCCAAGTCGCGTAAAACAGCGAGGACCTCATGTCGCTCCTCCCCCAAGCCAAGCATAAGGCCAGTCTTCGTTCTAACCTCGCGATGCTCTTTCGCCTTCTCCAACAGTGCCAACGACCGGTCGTAATATGCACCGGGCCGGACCTTTCGGTATAACCGCGGCACGGTTTCGATGTTGTGATTGAGCACGTCGACTGGAGCGTCCAACAGGCGTTTCAAAGCAGTCCAATTGCCCTGAAAGTCGGGAATCAACACTTCCACCGTGCACGTCGGACGTGCTGCTTTAATCGCGTGGACAGTGCGGGCAAAGTGCTCGGCTCCGCCATCAGGCAGGTCATCCCGGTTGACGGAGGTCACGACCACGTGCTGCAATCCGAGAGCCGATACAGCTTCAGCTATGCGCCTCGGTTCATCTTCATCCAGCGCTTTGGGCCTTCCGTGCTGCACTGCACAGAAGCGGCAGTTCCTGGTGCAGACGTCACCCAATAACATGAACGTGGCCGTACCATGGGACCAGCATTCGCCAATATTGGGGCAGTGAGCTTCCTCACAAACGGTGTGGAGCCGTAGCGACTTTACAATACGTCTCGTGGTGAAAAACTCCTCCCCCGATGGCGCACGAACTTTAAGCCACGGAGGATGCCGCCGTCTGACTTCCACCTCGGTCCCTCCAACCGCGAAACTCCGACCAGCCTCGCACAAAGCAATCACAAAAACGGACTGCTACCTCCTCAAGACCAAGCGTCTCACCGCTCGCATCCTCCAAGCTTGTAAACGCGAGGCCGGGCGTCCGGCATGGCACGATGGCCTGAAACGGATGCACGCACTGCCGCTTTACATTCAGAGCCAGGCCATGAAAGGCCACCCAGCGGCGGAGTCCGATTCCCAAAGACGCCACCTTCCCTCCCTTTGCCCAAACGCCAACCTTCTCTTCGTCTACCCGAGCCTCAATCCGGTACGTAGCACAGACTTCCGAAACGACCCTCAACAAAAACTGGACATAGGCACGAACATCCGGCACTGGAAGGCGCACAATCGGATAGGCAACCAACTGCCCAGGCCCATGATAGGTCACGCCTCCGCCCCGACCCACGCGAAACACTGGGATTCCAAGGCGGCGATCAGCTCCACGCAAGTCAGCCTCTCGGGCGCCGCGCCCTAAAGTGAACACCGGCTCGTGTTCAAGCACCAAGAGGGAGTCAGCTCCGCCCGCGTGGAGTTTGTGGTCTACGAGTTTCTCCTGAAGGCACAGCGCTTCTTCGTAAGGAACCCGCCCCAGGAAGCGCACCGCAAGTTCAACCTGCACCCCTGCCGTGGGAGCCCGTGCTGGCGCCTGCGCCCCCTCCATGCAGGGTGGTTGGTCATGGTAGCGTGCGCTCGCCCTTTCGCGGACCGTACCCTGCATGCCGAAAATATCCCTGTCCTTACCGTAAATGGGCCTGCAAGAATTCAATCGCACGTCGCCACGCATCGCGAGCTGCTTCCGGCCTAAAGGCCTCGGGACGAGTATCATTGAAAAAGGCATGGCCCGCCCCTCGATAGATCTTCAGCGCGTATTCCTTGCCATACTGCTTGAGAATCGCCTCAAGTCGCTTCACATCCTCGCGCGGGATCAGCGGGTCTTCTTCTCCATACAGCCCAAGAAAGGGACAACTTAGTTGGTCCGCCACCTCTAGAGGGTCAGGCACCTTGTTGGCTGTTTTCTCTCGCCAGCGCAGCATTCCATAGAAACTCACGCAAGCCGAAAAATTCTTCTGCAGGCAGGCAGCCAAGAATGCGTACTGCCCGCCAAGGCAAAATCCGAGCACTCCGATTGAATTGCTCTTAACCTCGATCCGGCTCCGCAAAAACTTTGCCGCCGCCTCGATATCTCCGAGCACTCGCCGGTCGTCGAGGCTTTGAATCCAGCCCTGAACCTCTTCAGGCGTGCGGAGCTTCGGAGCGCCTTCTCGGCTGTAAAGATCTACCACAAAGGCAAAAAACCCTTCCCGAGCAAAGCGTCGCGCAATATCACGGTAGTGTTCGAAAAGCCCGTGGACATCATGGATCACCACCACCGCAGGCATGCGGTCATGCTTTGGCGGCCACGCCCCGTAGCCACGCAGCGTCTCGCCTTCTCTAACGAAAGTTAGCTCTTCTGTCTTCAACGGGACCTCGGCCATCTTCCCTCCTTACCTCCTCCGACCTGAGAAATTGATCGCGCTACGGCGGCCAAGCAAAGAAATCCGCCACATCCGACCGCGGTTTCCCTAAGACGATCTCTCGCACAACACTGGCGGTCAAAGGTGCAAGGGCAAGTCCCGACCGATAGTGGCCCACCGCGACCGAGAGCCCAGGAGCCCCGGGGACTCGACTCACGATTGGTCGCCCCAAAAGGCTCGCGGGACGAATCCCGCAAGACACAGTCTGCACGATCGATTGCCCTAACCATGGTAGCCTGCTCACAGATCTTTTCCTTAGCTCAGAAAGCACAGCAGAGACGATTACGGCGTTTCCCTCCCCTCGTTCGGCCGACGCACCGATGTTCACTTCAACTGCCGAGCGGGGAACAACCTGAAGGCTTCGCAACGCCACAGCGAACTTTGGAGCCCGGTCCACGCGAGCACACATCCCCACCCCTCGCACCGGATATAATGGTAGGCAAACACCCGCCCTTTGAGCCAAATCCATCGAGTAGATTCCTGCCGCGATGATGATTTCCTTCGCCGATAGGGTGGTCGCAGCTGACCTCACTTCCCATGCGAGTCCACGTCGGACCACTTCCCTGACCGCTTCGCTAAGCACGACGGTACCCTTTCGGGAGCTCGCGACCCGAAGCGCACAAACGAGCCGATCAGCCAACACTGTGCCCTCGCTTTTAAATTGCGCCGCTCCCATCCTGGCAACCGGTTCGACAAGGGGCTCCATCTCTGCCACAGCTCCCGGCGGCAACCACGCAGCCGTGTCGCCACTTTCGCTTGCGCGATCAACCGCGGCGCGCAAGTTTTCAGCCTCCTTAGGGCTTTCCGGCAGACGCAAGACGCTACCGGCGCGGTAGCCAATTTGCACGCTCGCCTCCCGTTCCAGGGCTTTGGCCCACCGCGTCCATAGTCGCAGGCTCATCTCAATCGCGCGCGTTTGCAGGCTCGCTCTAGTCCGGCTTCGACCAGCTACGAGTAGCCCGGTTGCTGCCCGCGTCGCTTGCCCGACAGTGCAAGGGTCATCAAACAACACCACGGACAATCCAACCGAAGCCAACTCATACGCGATGGCACTACCAATGACACCGCCCCCTAGGATCGCCACCTCGCAAGCCATCACAATCCATTAGGCGAACACGGCTTCTCTGCGCAGCGCCTCGATTTCAACAACTTCCTTTGGCACCGAGGCTGTAAGCACTTCGCGTCCTTCGGGCGTCACCAGCACGTCATCCTCGATCCGGATTCCAATTCCACGGAATTCAGCTGGCACGTCAGCGCAATCTTCCCCTATGTACAAACCAGGCTCCACCGTCAGTACGAATCCAGGCTCCAGCTTGCGGAATTCGTCGTTGCATTTGTACATTCCAACATCGTGCACATCCATGCCCAGCCAATGGCTCGTACGATGCATGAAGAATCGCCGATACCGCTCCTGCGCGATGTTCTCCTCGACACTCCCTGTGAGGAGATGTAACTGCACGAGCCCATCCACAAGCACTTCAACGGCCCGTCGATGTGGCTCATCGTAACGGGCTCCTGGGCGCACAACCTCGATGGCAGCCTTTTGCGCCGCAAGCACGACTTCGTATAGGTCTCGCTGTGGGGGCGAAAACCTCCGGCCGATTGGGAAGGTTCGGGTAATATCCGAGCAATAAAACGCGTACTCGGCCCCTGCATCGATCAGCAACAATTGTCCCTCCAAACAAGGGCAGTCGTTGTGTGTGTAATGCAGCACAGTGGCGTTCGCCCCGGCTGCAACGATCGAAGGGTAGGCAGGGCCGCTTGCGCCCAAACTCCGGAAGGTACTGTCCAGCAACGCCTCAACCTCAAACTCGTACATGCCGGGGCGCACCTCACGAAGCGCCCGACAATGGCCCTCTGCAGCAATCTGCGCCGCCACGCGCATCCGCTCCACTTCCACCGGCTCTTTTCGAAGCCGCATCTCGTGTAAGATGACAGCGGGGTCACGCAAACTCACCGGACCGCGACCCGAACGTGGGCGCAACTCCTGCCACTGTCGCATCCAGCCGACGACT
Organism: Candidatus Binatia bacterium; assembly: GCA_026415395.1. NCBI lineage: Bacteria > Candidatus Binatota > Binatia (SeqCode) > Binatia bacterium. The sequence goes on from JAOAHD010000017.1 coordinate 131,109, forward strand.
CGGCGGTTCCACTCAGGGTCTCGACCAAACCGGAAAAATAACTCCTCACGCTGGCTGACGAGCTCACCGACCACTTCATCAATCTGCTGAATCGGGTATGCCCGCCGCGCACCGTACTCGCGCACGGCACCTTCAACTCCCGCGTGCCCACCGACCCAGACTTGGCGTTCGGAGTCGTACGGACGCACAAAGAGCACGTAATCTTGTTCCGGGTGCCCCGGTAGCAGGAGACACGCACTCTCCGGCTCAGGGAAGCCAGTCAAGTAGAGCAAATCGTTGTCCGGCCTATACGGATACTCGACGTCATGAGAGCGCAGAGCAACCGGCGCGGCAACGAACAGCGCGGCCGCGTTGGCGCCGATTTGCTCCATAAATCGGCGGCGGCGGTCAGCATAGACTTCTGTTGGGAAAGGCCTCACCACACTCACCTCACGCCTCGGCAGCAATCCAGCGTCTGGCGCTCCGTGCTTCATACTCGTGCACGTTCAATCAATGTCCGCACCAAGTCGACGGGGATTGGCACGATCACGGTGTTGTTTCGCTCAGTGCCCACCTGCGCGAGCGCTTGCAGCAGCCGTAATTGAATCGCCACGGGTTGCTTCTCCATGATGCTGGCTGCCTCCGTAAGCCGCAAGGCTGCCTGGTACTCGCCCTCCGCGTTGATCACTTTCGCACGCCGTAACCGCTCGGCTTCCGCCTGCCGCGCAATGGATCGCTGCATTTCCGCGGGGAGATCGATGTGTTTCACTTCGACCGCAACAACCTTCACTCCCCAAGGTTCCGTGTGCGTGTCAATAATTTCTTGAAGCCGCGCGTTGAAGCGTTCGCGCTCCGCCAGCAGCTCATCTAGGTACGCTTGGCCGCAGACACTGCGGAGCGTCGTTTGCGCGATTTGAGAGGCGGCGTACAAGTAGTTCTGGACCTCAACCGCCGCGCGATTTGCGTCGACAACGCGAAAATACAACACAGCATTCACCTTCACCGATACGTTATCGCGCGTGATCACATCTTGAGAGGGCACATCCAAGGTTACCGTACGCAAGTCGATTCGGTACATCTGTTCGATCAATGGAATCACGTAAATGATTCCTGGACCGCGCGATGGCGTGATCCGGCCCAGCCGAAAGACAACTGCCCGCTCATACTCGCGGATCACTTTGACCCCGGAAACCAGCAAAGCCAAAGCAATCACCACGACCGTCGCAAATGGACCGAATTCCATCTCCACCTCCGTGAACGATGTTCTCACCCTATCACAGAGATTTCACAGCTCCCACATCCAAGTATGCGTTGTGCCAAGTTCACAAATCCACTACGTAAGCAGTTGTTGGAAGGCCTGCGTTGTTCCCGCGCCTCACGCAAAAAAGGCTCTTAAACTCGATTGCCTACACAGCGCTTGTGGCGGTTGTTGCCACCTTGGGGTACTTCACCCTGACCATACTCAAATCGCCCCCAACCGAGGAACCACTGCCCCCTGACCTTGCCGCGGTCATCGAGTTCGAGGGATTTAGCGCTCGGTTAGAAAGCACGACTCAGCAGCGAACGCTACGGGTAAGTATCCGCGTTCGCAACGCAACGGCGCGACCGATCGATGCGCAAGTGTTTTTTGTTGCAAAGGGCGACCGGAGCAATGGAGCATTGCTGAGCGTGTGGCCGACATTAAGCCCGAGTGGGCCGTTTAGCCCGGCTGGTCACATTCGCGGCGGGCCCGTATCGACCGGCACGCAGGTGCGCCTCACCCAGAACTGGCAACGGATCACCGGCGAGGTGCCCATACCAGCGGAGGTTCGCCACATACACACCGTAACGATTTACATTTTCGGACCACGGGGAGAGGTTCTGCTATCTCGTCCTTTCGAATTGCGAACGAAATGAGCCAATAGGCGTGGTCCGCGATCGGTGGGCGCGGTAGCCACTGCGTCAACAAAGCGTAATTCCTCAATCTCTTTCCCGTTCTAAGTCCTCTTGATATCGTTCCCACTCGCCAGGAAGTAACTCGGATCCCTCTTCTACGCCCGGAGTGGGGCGGATGGACAAATAACGGGGTCGCGGTTCACGCTTTGGCCGTTCAACGGCGCCAGGCTCCTCGACATCTTCAGGGAAGGACTCCTCCATCTCGTCCTCCTCAAGCTGTTCAAGAAGCGCGGCAGCACTCTCCCTGGATTCTGCACCTTCTCGCCGAATTCGACGGCCAAATGTATGCATACAGCGCTCGACAAAGGCGGCCGGTGCTCCCACACGCCTCGACAATTCCCCCAGCGCCGGCGCGCGTCCCTTCCGCTGCTCGGTCATTCGCGATGCCTCACGCATTACGCGGATGCAGTCTACCGGCGTCGAGAGCCCTGGTTGCGCAGACATCATGATGGCGAGGAGCATAACTGCCAGCGACAATGCCGACACCGCCAGCCGCTTGCGAATCCACCCTCTCCCTGCATCAGGAGGCTTCGACAAATAATGCGCCCTCGTTTCCAGGCCACACGCGGCTTTCATGTTCCTCTCTGCCTTGCGCTCCGCCTGGCAAAAAGCAAGGCCCACGAGCCTACGCCGTTGTGATGGCTGGATCTGGCCATCAAACGTGCGAATACCGGCTCCGAGCTACGGATCATCCGTTCCATTCTCTTTTTAGCCAGCGCCACCCAAGCCGCCTCCAACTCCCCTTCCAGCCGCCGGATTTCAGTGGTCACAAATCCCGCCTCGCACGCCAACCTCTCGGCCCTCGCGCAAGCCATCGGATCCGAGGGCACGACCCACGCTAAGTAACCGCCGTCCCGAAGCACCCGGAAAGCTTCACGCAAACAGCGATCTGGCTCGCGATGCCGTGGCCACAGCCACCATGCATGCGTAAATACCCCATCTCGAAACGGGAGGGCCACGAGTTTTCCTGCACAAAAGACGGCTTCTCCGAGCGTCTTCGAGTACTTGCCCAATTGTGCTGCGATCGCCGCACGCTCCCTCTCCGGTTCAACACCCAGCACGCGACAACCAAAATGATGTGCAGCCCAGCGGGCTCTACCACCCAAACCGCTCTCGAGCTCTAAGACAAATTCGTACTTGCGGAAAATTCCCTGCGAGGACAGGGCGTGCAACCACGCAATTGGATAGGACATGTCGTGATCTAGCCCGTAAAACGGGCAGCCGCGCGGGGGCGGGAGCTCCCTTCGCAGCTCACGACTCGACGCAAGAATTGCCCTTGCAAGCTCGCTTCCCGCGTAGATCTCGTCGTTCATCGTCCACTACCAATCTCGCCAATAGGCCCCCAACCATTCCCTTGACTCACCCCATGACGCTCGCGATGGTTGGAGGCCCGCAATTTTCGGTTGGCAAACTAAGCCGACCTCGGCGAAGTGGCTATTGGAGGTGAGGAGAGCCATGGCAACGATTTACAAACGGAAAGGGAATTTTCTCGAGGACTTTCGCGTTGGGCACATTTTCCGCCACAAAGTCGGAAAAACGGTTACCGAGGGGCTCTTCAATGCTTTCACAGAGTATGACATGACCACCAACCCTCTGAGCAAGAACCGGCGGTACGCGCAACGTTATGGCTTCCGCGACATGGTCCTGCCGCCCGGGCTCGTCATGGCCGTCGTCTTTAGCCAAAGCGTGGAGGACATTTCGGAAAATGCGCGGGCGAATTTGGAATACATCAACATGCGTTTTGGGGTGCCGGTATACATCGGTGACACGATCGAGGTAGAATCGCTCGTTATTGGCGTGCGGCCCTCGTCCCGGGAGCCAGACCTCGGGGTTGTTCACGTGCAAACAACCGGGCGCAATCAGCATGGGGAAGTCGTCCTCACGTACGAACGGAAAGTGCAAGTTTGGAAGAGTAAGCCAGAGGCTGTTGTGGAAGAAGCCACTCTCGCTGACGTGCCCATTGTACCCTGCGAATTGCGTTTACCGCCGTATGATCCCTCGCGCGGGTACAAGGAACTCGCTCACTTGACCAGCCCGGATACCTATTTCGAGGACTTCGTCCCGGGCGATGTCATCGAGCACTCCCGAGGGCGAGTGATCACGACCGAACACATTGCCTGGACCGCGATGCTCGACAACACGTCCCAGGTGCACTGCAATCAGTTCATGATCGATCAAAACCCGCAGCGCTATCTCGGCGGACAACTCATTGTGTACGGAGGCATTCCCTTCAACCTATGCCTAGGACTGTCCTGCCCCGACATCGCCGACAACGCTCTTTGCGACATCGTGTACAGAACTGGACGTCACACCGCCCCAGTGTTTGCTGGCGATACCGTGTTTGCCTCCACCGAGATCAAGGCAAAGCGCGATTTCCCTGGTAGGCCAGACCTCGGGATTGTGGAAACGATTCTCCGCGGCCACAAGTTTGTGCGCGAGGGCAATGAGTTTAAGCGAGTAGAGATTTTCTATCTTGAACGTGAAATCGGCGTAAAGCGTCGAGCCTACTATTGCTGACCGCTAACGCCGCAGCTCTGCGCTTGACCGCACGACCCGCCCGGCTGCCGTCGCTGTAACGCGCGGCACCCGTCTTGGCCGCAACTTTTTGAGTGCCACCGCGGCTACATGCAAGCCGTGGTTCAGAAGGGCAATCACCACTTCTGTCTTGGTCACACCAAGCTGCTCCGCCACCTCGCTCACAGCTTTGCCAACTTCCGCAGGCACCTTGATGTTCGTGAGCCGCGAATTCCGCCGAGGCCGCTTTTTCAAGTCCGCCAGTCGTAGGTTCGGCTCAATATCCAATCGCCTTCCACTGGCCATGGTCCCCTCCTTGTTGCGTAGCCCGTTTTTGGCCGGAGTGACATGGCCCATACATACACCGATCTGGCAACGCTGCTCAAGAAGCCTGCAGGCTTCTTGCGTCAAGCTGCCGCGAACAAATGTTGATGTAAGGTTTCCAAACCCACCAAGTTGTGAATGTCGCTGGCTAGATTGGGAACGGCAACCAACACAGTTCCAGGGGGAACGGAGCGTTGGAAAGATTCGACGCGCAACAAGTCTCCCCTGCCGAGGGCTTGATAGTCGTCAAAATTTGACGCCAACGCTTCGGCCAATTCTGCACTCGCTCCGAGTTTCTTCAGAACAGCGACCACCTCGCGACGGCTCGGTGATCGGCCCCTAATCAACACTTCTCGGTGTACCCGGTTGACAACGATGCCGCGCAAGTGCACACCTAGGCGGCCGATCTGCGCCAGGAAAAATTCCGCCTCCTGCAGAACTTGCTCCTCAGGCGAGACGACCAAAAGGAAACCAGTCTCTGGCGCGCGCAACAGTTCGTAAACCTGCCGCACCCGCGGCTCGAAGTTCTCGAATAGTCCGGCCATTGCCGTGAAAAACTCGGACACCTCAGCCAATGCAGAGACTCCGGTGGCTTCCTCCAGCCGGCGGAACAAAAATCCAACGGTGCGGTTGAACACCCGCACCGTTGCCCAACTTGCCGAGAAGTAGGGCTTAACAAACCAGCGGATGATGCTGCGATCGAGGAAATCGGCCAGACGCTGCGGAGCTTCGAGAAAATCCAATGCATGACGCGTTGGCGGCGTGTCCACCACGATAAGATCATACCGGCCACTTTCGTGCAGTACCCGCAACTGTTCGATTGCCATGTACTCCTGCGAGCCTGCAAAGCTTTGCGACAGCGTTTGGTAGAAACGATTCCGCAGGATTCTGTCGCGGATTTCTGGGCTCGGCGCGTGCCGCTCAACTAGCCGGTCCCACGCGCCCTTTTGGTCGAGCATTAGCGCCGCAAGCGAGCCTCCCCCGCGTACAAGCACTTCTGCCGGCTCATCCCCCAATCCCTCGATGCCCAAAGCGTCGGCTAGGCGCTTGGCGGGGTCGATCGTCATCACCAACACTCGGCGTCCTGCCTGGGCCGCCCACAGCGCAACGGCTGCTGCAGTGGTGGTCTTCCCTACCCCCCCGGAGCCGGCACAAACTAAGATCCGGTGCTTCTCGATAATCTCAGCCAATCCGGACGCCATGGCCCTGGGCTTTTTCCTCGTGCTTCGAGAGTTGAGCGGAAAGCACTGATAGTAATTGTTCTAAGTGTCGCGAACCAAACTCCTCTGCGAAAACAAACGGCAGCTCCAGGCGCGGCAAATCAATGTGCGCTTGCAAACGCGCAAGATGCTCGTGGTGAATTACGCTCCAGCCCTCCTCTTCGATCGCGCGGTCGAGGACAGCCTCAGCAATCACTCGCTGCTTCTCAGGGAGCTGGCCCGTAGCCGTTCGGAACAGTTGCAGTTGCTGCAACTCGAAACGACGGCAGTGTAACCGGTTGACCACCAAATAGCCGAGCGGCAGTTGAAGCTCGCTGTGAATTCTTTGGTACATTTCGATGCTTTCGTTTACCGGCATTTCCTCAGCGGTCGTCACGATGTGGACCGCGGTACGAGCCGGGTCAGACAGCAACTCCATAAGCCGCGCACTTTCCCTGCCGACCAAGCCGGACGGGAAAACCTCCCGGGCCGCCTGCGGCATCCGCAGGTACTGCAAACTATGCCCCGTAGCGGGCGCATCCATCACCACTAGGTCCCACACACGGTGGCCGGCTTCCGGATCAATGCGCTCGGCCTCGTACCAAATCTTGCCAACTGTCATGAGCTCCTTGAGCCCCGGCGCTGCGGCAACAAAGTACTGGTAGATTCTACTGGAAAATACCACGTCCAACACACGCCGCACGGGTAAAATCAATCGCAGGTACTCGGCGAGCGCAGCGCTGCCTTCTACCGACATGACAGCAAGGTTAGAGCGAACCTCCCGCGCCGTCCCCAAGGGCCCCGGCTCTACTCCTAGGAGCCACGCAGCGCGCCCGGCTCCATCCACCTCAGCCACCAAAACCCGTTTACCCTGTGTGGCGGCCCACAAGGCGAACAGGACACTGACGGTTGTTTTCCCCACACCGCCTTTGCCAACAATCACCCAAAGGCGGCGTTCGAGAATCGGCACGCGGCGATACGGCGTTATCATCGTTCTGCTCGAATTGCGATTTGTGGAGACTTGCGCTGATTCACTACAAGTCGGAACTTGCGTACCGGCGAAACACGAGTGTACAGTTGGCGCCACCAAAGCCAAACGCGTTGGAGAGAGCCACGTCCACCGTCATACGGCGGGCAGTGTTCGGGACATAGTCCAGATCGCACTTTGGGTCCGGGGTCTCGTAGTTGATCGTCGGCGGAAGCACGCCATGATGGAGTGCCAAAACGGTATACGCTGCCTCAATCGCACCCGCTGCACCGAGCGTATGGCCAATCATCGATTTTGTCGAACTCACCGCGAGCCGGTAGGCGTGAGCTCCGAACACAGCTTTGATCGCCATCGTTTCACCTTCATCGTTCAGCGGGGTCGACGTCCCGTGAGCGTTGATGTAGCCGACCTCTGTGGGTTCAACACCGGCGTCCATCAGGGCTCGGCGCATACACTCTGCTGCGCCACGCCCCTCCGGGGCTGGCGCGGTCAAGTGATAGGCGTCATCGTTGGCGCCGTATCCAATAATTTCGGCGTAAATGCGCGCACCGCGGGCCCGCGCACTCTCCAAGGTTTCCAAGAAGAGCACGCCTGCACCTTCAGCGAGCACGAACCCATCGCGATCCCGATCGAACGGACGGCTTGCCCGTGAGGGCTCGTCGTTTCTGGTCGACAAGGCGCGCATGGCGGCAAACCCAGCCACAGTCAGCGGAGTCACGGGCGCTTCCGTCCCTCCGGCCAAGGCGGCATCCTGAACGCCAGAGCGGATACGGCGGAAGGCCTCTCCCACGGCGTGTCCGCCAGAGGCGCACGCACTCATGATGGCAAAGTTTTCTCCCCGAAGCCCAAACTTCATCGCCACATGCGCTGGGGCCATGTTCGCGATTAAACGTGGGATGAAGAACGCACTGACCCGTTTCATCCCGCTCTCGTAAAAATCACGCACGCCGTCCTCGACGGTGCCGATGCCCCCAAATCCCACGCCAATCATGACGGCCGTGCGCTCCGGGTCGGCAACGGCAGCGCCCCCGCCCGCGTCGGCCAATGCTTGGGCGGCGGCGACCAAAGCGTACTGCGAGAATAGATCGAGTCGTTTCGCTTCGCGCCGATCGATGACCTCGCCAGGGTCGAAGCCGCGCACCTCCCCGGCAATTCGTACCGGCAAGTTTGTGGCATCGAACCGCTGGATCTTGGCAATCCCAGACTCCCCGGCACAAAGCTTTGCCCAGTTCTCAGCAACACTGCAGCCAAGAGGGGTAACGAGGCCAAGACCAGTAACCACCACACGTCGCGCGCTGCCGCTCATTGCTCGAGGTCGCCTAGAAGAATGGCCGCGCTGATTCAACCAACGCGACGGTGCTCGTCACCTCGCCCCACCGGCCTACCTCCGCTTGTCCTCACCAAGGTGCCACGAAATAAAGCGGGGAGCCCAAATTGGGCTCCCCGCCAAGGGCTGGAGCGCTTTACCAGCCTACACCCAGCCTACTTCCGCTGACGACGGCGAAGCGCCAGAATCGCAAGCGGCGCCAGCAGCCACCACGAGAAGCGGCTCGAGCCATTAGCCACGATGTGGCAGCCGTCCTCATCTTCGACCACTGCCGAAGTCGCAGTCGGGCTCGGCGTGGCAGTGGCACGCGCGGTCGGCGTATTCGTCGGCGGTGCCACCGTGAACGTCGCCGTCGGTGCTGGCCGTTCCGTATTTGTCGGAGTTGCCGTCGGCTGCGGACGGGTGGTGGGTGTCGGCGTCGGAGGTTGCGCGCCACCCACGCAGATGTTGCCATCGCGCCCCGTAAACCCAGAAATCGCTTGCCCACCAGGGCTGCTCCCACGCGCATTGGCCACCTGCAGCGTCCCACTGCCACTCACCGTCACATTGCACGTGTACAACACCGACCCGTCCGGAATCGGATCCACGTTGTCCGTCGCAAACACAATCGCCCGTACCCCAGTGCAACTATCCCCACTGCACCCAGACGGTTGGAACGCAAACGACGTCCCACCCTTGTTAATGTCAGGATTCACACTGCAGTCCGGACGCCCGTTCGGCCGTGCCTTCACCCGCACGCTCGCATCAAACACCAGGTCATTCTGCGTGCCCGCAACCTGCTGACCACCAGCCGCCAACTTCACGCTAATCACCGCATCCCCAGCAGCGTCCAAGTTCAAATCCTCAACATACACCGCTGGACCCGCCGGTGCCGGCCGCGGATCAGGACAAGTCTGCCCCCAAGCTTTACCGGGAGCTAGCCCGTAAAGCCCGAGCGCTCCCAAGGCGACGCCTACTCGAAGAAGCCCGAATCGTCTCCGCATGTTCACTCCTCCCTCCAACTAATGCGCTGCAAAAAGCGCCACTCGTCTACCGCAAAAACACCACGTTCGTCCAGACCCGAACGAACTTTTCCGCACTTCCCAAAATGCCCTCAGCCCGCACTGCACCCGTTGAGCGCGTTATTCACCGCCTTGATGATTTCGTCAATAGTAATCTCTCCGTCCCGATTCTCGTCACCCGCGTTGCAATCAGTCACCGGTCGCGATCCCAGCGCGATGTTTACCATGTTGATCAGCTCGTCGATGGTCACTTCTCCATCAGCGCCGCAGTCACCAACGCAGGCAGCACCAGCAACGTCAACTTGCCCGTCTTCGACCACAATCTGGCTCACCGGATTTGCTGACTGACACGGCGGTTGACCACTCACCGGCACACACGTCTGATCCACTGCGAGGCGATCGCCAATCGACAAGAACGCGGTGTACTGGGGACGGACGCTGTCGCGGGTCTCCGTGTACACGTGCAGAGGTTGAGGCCCGCTTGCACCTGCGCCCACCTGCAGATCGATAGTGAATAACTCTTGCGGGCCAGCCGGCAAAGTAGGGATTTCAACCGGGTTCGGCCCCGGAGTCGGGAGGGGGTCGGGGCCATAAACTACAATGTTGATGAAGGGGTCCGGGGTTTGCCCCTCAGTTGGACACAGACAGTGTGTGCGTCCTCCGGCACAGGTGTAGTTTTCCACCACGACCCGGAAGTTCGAAATTGCCGGGTTACGACGGACCGCGGCCGGCAATCCATTCTCTCCTTCGGAACAATCCGCCAACTGCAAGTTGGGACCGATGCTCAAAGTGAACGCGATGGCTGCGATTTCATCGATGCCGCCGGGGGCGGAATTCGGCGGTCCCTGTTGAAATTCCACCGGCACGGTTACCACAGCCCCAGGGCTGCCATTCGCTCTGCCGATCGTGAGGCGCGCGCAGCTACCTGGATCAGGACAAGGAGCTACGGTCTGCGCCCATCCGTCGCGCCCGACGGCTACAAGGAAGAGAAGCAGCACATTCCCGCACAGCTTGCTTTTCACCAGTTCCACAGCCCTCTGTCTCTTCATCACTTGTCCTCGTGTGGCGTTGGCCTTCCTAACTCGAATTTACCCGCTTTGACAACCGGTGAGCGCACGGTTTACCGCCTGGATGATCTCATCAATGGTGATCTCCTCGTCCTGATTCGGGTCACCGGCAGCGCAGCTCGAAACGGGCGCAGAGCCCAAGGCGATGTTTACCATCGTGATGAGCTCGTCAATCGTAACTTCCCCGTCGCCACCACAATCACCCACGCACCGGGGAAGAGGTGTAGGAGTCGGTGTCGGCCCTCCTCCACCGGTACGATTGAGCAAAATTGTGATGCTCTCGAAGTCTTGACTCGTCACTGCGAGGTCCAACTGCTGATCACGGTCAAAATCCGCGGCCACAATGGCCCCTGGCGCTGGGCTCACATCAAAAGACACAGGCGGCCCAAACGAACCGTCTCCACTGCCCAGCACCACCGCCGCCTTATCATCGAACTCCCCGGCACACGCGACATCGCCGTGGCCGTCTCGATCAAAATCACCCGTCACGCAACCATTCAACTGTACTGCGACAGGAAAGTTGCCGAGCAGGCTGAAGGTGAAGTTTCGACCATTTAAAAAGACGGCGATGTCATCTAGGTCCTGGTTCACCACGGCAATGTCTGCGGCGCCGTCTTCGTTGAAGTCACCCAACACACAACCCACAGGCGTGTCGATGAACTCTCCTTGCATCTCAGCCACAAGGGAAAAGCCGCCTCCACCGTCCCCGGCGAGTACAGCCACCGACCCGACGCTCAGTTCTCCAGAAGTTGTGCTGGCGACAACCAAGTCGAGCCGCCCGTCAACGTTCAAATCCCCCACGCAAATGGCACTGGGCCCAGACCCTACGGGAATCGGAGTGGGTCGGGCACTCAAGCCACCGCGCCCGTCTCCAAGAAACACCGACAACGTATCATCAAGATTGTTCGCCGCGGCGACATCGAGCCGCCCGTCCTTATCCCAATCTCCGAGTGCAATCGCTGTTGGCGCTTCCCCTGTAGAGAAGGCAATCGGGGGGCCAAACACACCGGCCCCTTGGTTCAACATCACCACCACTGCATTTGACGTATCGCTCACGGCGACCAAATCGAGCTCGCCATCGCTGTTCAGATCACCCAACTGCACAGCCCGGAGCCCAGGGTAATCTGTAAGTTCATACGTCGATGGCGGCTCCAGAAACGTGCCATCGCCGAGGCCGAAGAAGACACCCAAAAGCTCACCATCGGCGTCAGCCACAACCAGATCCACCTTTCCATCACGATCCACGTCCCCCGCGACCATCGCTTGCAAGGTCGCGCCCGGGAATGACGGCTCCGTGGGCACCCGTTCAAACGTGAGGGTTGCTTGCCCGAACGTCAGGTCGACGCCGGACAAGAGGAAGCCCACCAGCCACAAGCATCGCACCCATCTTGTGCAGCACCCTGCAACGTCACGAGTCACAAACGCTTACCTTCTCTTCGTTTGCCCTTGGCCTTGCACTCTACTTGAAAGCCGCACTATGCGGGCAACGTTCGCTTAGTGTCAAGACAGCTTTCGAATCGACAAGCTTCTTTTTCAGGACAAAGCCGTTCCTTCAAAAGCGGCATTATTCGAAGATGCGAGTGGTGGTTCACACTCTTGGGGCACAGTGGAGGCAAGCATGATTACCGAGTGGGACGATTTTCCTGTGCATCAAACTTCCGACCCTGTGGCGTTTCCGGCCACCAGCGACCGCAACTTCTACGATCGCTATTTCTTTCATGGCTACGACATCGAGAAGCGCCTCTTCTTTGGCTTTGCTCTCGGCTGCTATCCGAACCGAGCAATCGTCGACAGTGCGTTCAGCGTTGTCCTGAACGGCCAACAACACATCGTCCGAGCTTCGAAGCGAGCCACGGACAATCACCGCGCGCTCGGGGTGGGGCCGTTACACGTGCAGGTTCTCGAACCGCTTCGGGTGCTGCGCATCTTGGTAGAGGAAAACCAGTGGCAGCTCCGAGCTGATCTTCAGTTCGCCGCCAGCGTTGCCCCGATCGAAGAACCTCGTTTCCGGCAGCGCAGCGGGACCCGACTGTGGATGGACTACACACGGATGACCCAACACGGCACCTGGAGCGGATGGATCGAAGTTCGTGGGTTACGGGTGGAGATCCACCCGCAACAAGTGCTCGGGGCGCGAGACCGCTCTTGGGGCGTTCGACCAGTGGGCGAGCCTGACGCTGGTGTTCCCAGTCTTCCAATGCAGTTCTTTTGGCTTTGGGGTCCCTTTCACTTGCCCAATGCGTGGGTTCACTTTGCGGTTAGCGAATACGCAGACGGGCAGCGTTGGCACGAATGCGCGAGCGTGATCCAACGGTTCGACGAGTCTTCAGCCCCACGCCTGCTTCCCGCTCGGGTGCGCTACCAGCTTCGGCTCCGACGCGGTACGCGCCAGATAGATTGGGCCGAAGTGTGGCTAGAACCTGAGGGGAGCGAGGCAATGAAACTCGAAATTCAACCCGTGCTCCATTTCTACATGGCTGGCTTGGGCTACGGCCACCCCGAGTGGGGGCACGGGCGTTATGTTGGCGACGACGTGGTTGGTGGTGAAACCTGGGACCTTGCCGCAATCGACCCAGCCGTGCCCTTTTACTTTCACATCCAATCACTGGCACGCGTGCGGGCTGGAACACAGTATGGCTGTGGCGTCCTCGAGCAACTGATCATTGGACCCCATGCGCCAACTGGCTTGACAGGATTGTTCGACCCGGCGAGTTGAGGCGCCTGGGGAGTTGAAAAAACTCAGAGCGGTCGCCCTGCTTTGCTATGTCCGTGGTTGCCACCGCGGAGTCGTGCCGCACGCACTGTATCCGGTATGGCCCGAAGCCAACCGGATAACAGGGCCAACATCAACACTAAGTCGATGAGGTGCGCCATCGCGACCGACGGGGGAAACGTCAACGCACCATAAAAATCGACCACTGCACGCCCGCACAAGCTCGCCAGGGCTGCCCAGACCGCCACCATGTGCGCCTCTGCGCGCGCCGCACACCCGTAGAAGACAACAGCAAGTGAGAGTTCCGCAACAACAAACGCACCCAGCACGGGGTCAATGGAGGCTGGGCACGCCGAGCTGACCGTGAGCGCAGGCAAGCAACCTCCAAAACACACCCACACGACCCTCAGAACGCCGACGGTTGCCAAACCATAGAGGATTAAGCCCATTATTGCCCTCGATGTCGCTCTTCAATCCCGCACGGTGGAACGGGTCAAACACCCTGCCGTGAATGAACACCCTGCCTCAACGTCTCTTCCGGCTCACTACGACAGCTCTTTTCCCTCACTCTTAGAGTTGCTAAGGGATTCGCCGTGCCGAGCCACACGCCCCAAAGTCAACCAAGGCCAGCTACTCGCTTGTGGGTGCTTGTCGTCGGATTGCTCGGCGTGGCCGCGGCCGCTTCCTGGTACTTGTTCTCTAGAGAGGAACCCAGCGCCGCACCCTCTACCACAGCCACCGAGGAACATCAAAGCCTCGGAGCTGGACGAGCCGAGCAGCGACTTAGGGAGTTGCGCGCCGCACACGAGTCGGGAGGTGTGGGGAGCGGCCGAGCTCCAAACTCCGGGGTGGTGGCCGGTGGTCCTGAAGGAGGCCGCTTCCAGGTACCAGGAAGCTCTGGTTCAGGAACCGGTACGAAACTGAAGCCTAAGTTTGGTGCTTCTGCAGCCACCGGAGACCTAGGTGAGGGCGCGGAAGGCACGGGCATCGAGGAACCTGATCCTGACGACATCCCGGGTCTTAAGCGGATGGCACTCAACGATCCAGATCCGGATCGCCGCTTAGCGGCAGTTACATTGCTCGGAGCGTCGGACGACCCTCAAGCAATTCCGATTTTGGCGGAAGTTCTCAAAGATCAAGATGAAGAGGTGCGCCTCGCCGCGATTCAATCGCTTGCAGATATGACCGGAGACGTGCCGGTCGAAGTCCTAGGGAACGCTGCGTTGAGCGATCCTTCGCCTGACAATCGCTACGAAGCCTTAGAGGCGCTTGCCGACATCGCTGGCCCAGCAGCGCGCCCCTATTTAGAACGCGCGTTGCATGACCCCGACGAAGATGTCGCTTCGCTTGCTGAAAGCCTGCTCGAGCTCAATATCGATGAGGAAGAGGGGGCCAGCCCTCCCCCAGCCGAGAGCCAAATGCGCTGAGCACGCACCAATAAGCGGCAGCGATAGGGCAACATGGTCAGTGCCGCCACTGGGCCTCGGCCGCACGTATGCCGCTGCTAGCAATTGTTTTCGGGCTAATGGCGGGTACGACAGCGACGATCTTCCGATCGACCTCCACAACCACTTCGCCAATCCGCTCTCCCCGAGCAACCGGAGCCGTTACCAGCGACGGCAGTTGAAAGAGCAACTGAACCTGCTCTTCGCTGCCCTTTCGACGCGGGATGCGCACCTCGTCGCCAGCATGTGGAACGATGAAGGGCTCTTCACCACCCTCCACCGCCACTCGAATCTTAAGCGGCTCTCCCGCACGCACCAAGGTTACCGGCTCGTACGCTTCGAATGCTTGTCGCAACGCCTCAACCAAGCTGGTCACCGCAGGGCTCACATCCTCGTCCCCTAGCCGCACAGCTGCCAAGGTCATCCCGTCGCGTTCGCCAACGAGCAAGCCAACTCGCTGCAAAGAGACCCGCTTACCCCGCGGCGCTGAGGAGCGGTGATAAAACGCCCACACACCGACCTCCCGCGGCGGCAAGTGGCCGTTCGCGAGCAGCAGCCGCCCCCCATCAAAAGGGAAGCCCCGCAAAGTTCCCCACTCGCGGACCTCTCGGTGCTCCCTCCACAGCACAGCGACCAGGCGCCCCAATTCCGCAACCGTGGTCATGTTGCCCTCGGCATCCGCAGTCAAGTCCGCGACTTGCGTCATCGCCAAACCCATGCGCTTTGCCCGCTCATTTAGCGCCTCGACGGCATTCGACCGTGATCCCCACATAGCTTCCGCCGCCACGGCCGCTGCCACATCGCTGCCAGTCAGTACAATTGCCTTGAGCAAATCGGAGAGCAGGTAGGTCTTATCCGCGGTCAGTTTCAATCGCTCTCCGGGGCGCCCTCGCAGTTGATTCAGCGTTGCTGGATCAGCACTGACCGGCACATCCAAGGGCAACATCCCCAATTGCGCTTGTTCAAGAGCCGACAGGAGTACGAGCAGTTGATACCCAGTCCCCAAGGCTCGAGCCTCGTCTACCCGCTCCCCGAGCAACAGCGTGCCCGTACGCACGTCCACGACGCCCCAACTCGTTCCAGCGTCTGCGGCGATCGTCCGGTCCGCCCCACAAAGGACTACCACTAAAGCCACCCACACCAACCGCCGACCGTAACACATGGCGCGCCCCAATATCACATTGCAGGCGGCTTGTCAGCGAAGAGTGCGTTTTCCAGCCCGTGCAATTTCCTTCTGTCGGCCTTCCTCCGGGTTGGCGCGAAGCCGCTCCACCTGGCTTTCCAGCAGCGCATCTGCACGGGCAAGGAGCTCCGGGTCCTGTGCATATTTCTCCACCATGTATGCCAGGTCGCCCAAATCGTGCAGGAGCAATTGCACGGCTCGTTCGCGCTCGGCATTCCCGCGGAGTTCTTGAATCAATTCCAGTACGACGTCCTCGATCTCCGAGCTTTCGATCTCCAGCGCGATGGCGAAGGCCTGCCGCAAACTCAAGCCCCTCGCAGCTTCCCGATGTGCTGTGCGGAGATAACTCCGCAAATGATCCAGTCGCTCGGGGCGCAAATGGCGCTCGACAGCGAGTGTCCGATCCTTGCGCCCACGGAGCAACCCCGCCACCAGGGCGAGCGCACCAAAATGGCGCGACTCGTGTTGCGCCATATCGAACCAAAACGACCTAAGTTCTTCAGGCTCGGCGAAAATGCTTTCGAACCTGCAGTACAGCTCCATGGTTTGGCGCTCGAGCTCCATTGCATCACGGATCAGCGCCTCCAGCCTTGGCCGTGAAACAACTCCAGACCGACGTTTCAGGGGCATAGCTTGGCGCCTATCACGCGGCTTTTAAAAGCGCTAGTTGCTCCACGTAGCCCGTGGAAATACCCCGTCACAGCATTCTGTGGTCATGATTCAACGGCTCCCGAACGCCCGCTAACTTGAGCCACTGCGAAGGAGGTGTTTCGCATGGCGTTACGAGATCGACATTGCGAGCCGAGTCAGCGGTCGACTCCACGGGTCTCTCCGTCTGAATTCCCCACTCTGCTGGCTGAGCTTCCGGGCTGGCAGATCGTGGATGACCACCACCTTTATAAGCGCTTCCAGTTTCCCGATTTTGCCTCGGCACTCGCAGCGGTGCAGCGCGTAGGAGCGGTGGCGGAAGCCGAGGGCCATCACCCGGACATCGGGCTACGCTGGGGAGAACTGGAGTTGCGCATTTGGACGCACGTCGTCGGTGGCTTAACGGAAAACGATTTCATCCTCGCAGCAAAATGCGAGGAAGCAATCAACAATCCCTCAAAGCCCTGAGGGTCGCTCGCCGCCTCGGTCACGGACTTCCTTCCGCCGGCGCATTGTCGGAGTGCCCTGTACGGTGTCGCGAACGCCGCCCCCCTTTCGGTGTTGCCGGACGCCGCCCTCCTCGCAAGTTTCGCTTTCCGCTGACCACCCTCAATGCGCAACGCTGATGAGGTGGGAGATCGTAAACACTTCCTCCACATTACCCGGCGCGTAGGGCGAGCGAGCGTTTGGCCCTTGGTTGAAGTACCAGGTATTTGGATCGGGCGAGGCTGGGCCCGGAATCATAATGACAGTGGCGTGATTCATCTGCGTGTCGATCATAGTCGCTGAGGTGAACCCCATCTCGTCTTCGTACACCAAGTCCGAACCTGGCGCCTGCCTACGGAAAGAAAAGTACTCGATCCAAACCTTCCAAAGCTCACCGCGCTTGTCGTAAATGTCCGAGGCCAAAACCACCCACGCCTCTGCATCGATGTAGAGCACCCTCTTGCCGTAAGCATACTGCGGCAGCTTGGTCACTCCTTCGATGACATAGACCTTGCGCTTCTCCCAATTGTCGCAAAACGCGAAGTCCGCCCCACCCTCACACCGTTGTGGCCGGAAATGCTCCCGGTGCAAAACTCCGAGCATCTCTTTAACGCCGAGGAGTTTCCACTCGCTCCAGGCAATGTGTCCACTGTATCCCCAAAACGAATCCTGGTCGGCGTCCTGCCCGAACAATGCATCGCTGCGTTGCGCGGTGGACATCCGCCGCACTCGGCGCACCGCTGGAACGTAGAGCCAGCTATCATCCTGCTTCGATGCATCGATGTACCGGAAGTATAGGCCACCCACGCCCTTCATGTCATAGGGGGCCACAACCGGCGCTAGGAGCTCTTTATACCGAATGCCATCTGGGTTGGGCATTTCCGGTTTCGGATCAACGAACAAGCGACCGTTATAGTACAAACGGCGCATATCCCCGATGGTGAACTCTCGGTCGGGAACCATCGGTGCGGTGTAGGTGAGTGGCCCACTTGGTACCTGAAAGTCGCGCATCAAGACATCGTCGGTAATTAAAGGTTTGTACTGGTAATTCCACATGATCTTGATGGCGGCGTCCGGGTCGTTCACATCGATATTCGGGAACGGCATTCCCGCCACGTAATTCTCGAGGCGATTGCGATCGGGCGAAAGCCGCACCTGCGCAGAGTACTTTTCCGTGGCCTCGCGGTAACGGCGGGGCCATTCCACTCGACGCGGCTCAACAATCTTGAGCTTCATGCCGTGTTCCACGCACCAGCGAATGCCCGGACCGATCAAGTCGCCAGCCTTGGAAAGGTTTTCCTTCGTAATCACCTCGCCCGGCTGCACGTCAGCCATCGCCTGGGTAGCGACCAAGGCAAGCAGGCCCAAGACGGTGAGTTTCATGATCCTCTCCTCTCCACTTAAAACTGCACGGTCAGCTTGATTCCCGTCTCTGTGCGCCCTCGATTCAGGCCCCCGACACCCCACGCCTCGAACACAGGACGCTCGGTAGTGTTAATGAAAAATCTCTGAGACAAGCTCAGGATTGCGTGGTTCGTAATGAAGTAATCCAGAAGCACCATTACTTCCTGGTTGAAGCGATTCACCGGGTCGAGAACATACACGACAAAAGGAACGATCTTGCCGCCCTTGTAAAAGGTGGTGGCCGTGAGCGTCATGAGCAGCTCCCAATCCCGCACCTTATCGATGTAAGCGACCTGGCCCGGACTCCCGCTGGTCGCCACTCCACTGGTGGAAAACTGGCCGCGGAACCCCTTGCTCTGGCCACTGCGTGCACACGGTGGCCGCTCATTCGGGTCGCGGCAGGCGATGTCCGGGTTATCGATTAGGTAGTGCCAGAAAAATTGACCCAGAATTAGAAACGTCGCCTTGCGATTCAGTGGACGAATCCAAGTCGGGCGGTCGAATCCAATCATACCCTTCCACATGTCGCGCTTGCTTACGCCGTACACATCGTTGGCCAAGATGGCGAAGGGCGAAGCCAGGTTGAAACTCTTCGATGCATCGAGAAAGGGCACTCCGAACTCGTAAATGGTCTCTAAGCGGTAAACCGTTTGCGTGTACTGCTCCTCTGCATAATTGGCCGACAGTCCAACAGCGTGCACGTACGGAGCAATGAACTCGATGGGCGCCTCCCCTCTTTGCACCGCAGCCCTAGCCTCCCGCGGGTCTAACACCGCTCGGAAGGAGGCTGCGTTGGTACCATCATCTCCAGGCCAGCGCTGATAGAAATAGTTCAGGGTGAACTGCAGACCCTCGGGAAGAAGTGGCGTCTCCGCACCGGTTACCCCGCTGAACCGCACCCCCACTTGGCTGTTGTCCTGCGGGTTGCGCACGTAATCCCCTTGCTGGAACAAGCGCGTCCCGCGGTAGAGCTTGGTAATCGGACGCTGGTAGAAACGACTCAAGATTTGAAACAGCCCGCGCCCCCCTTCGGGCGGGGAGCGGGGGTCGTCCAGAGGATTTACGATCGGGGCACTCCACGGGCGAGGAAGGAATGCCTTTTTTGCCGGGTACCAGTCGCCCGGGTTCCAGTAGAATTCCACGAAGGCGTTGTTCAGAGAGCCAAGCCGGTCGATGTCCCACAGCCCCTTGATGATCCAGAGAGGGATGCGGAGTTCGTCCCACGTCTCCTGCTGCAGATGCCAGGTGAAATCTAACGGATTCACCCGGTCGAGCATGCGAAAGTTGTCGGTTTCACCCCACACGATTTGCTGGCGCCCCAGGCGAAAGCTCAGGGGAAGGTGTTTCAGCTTCAGATCCAAGTATGCCTCCCGCAGGCGGTTCTCGAATCGGATGCCATCGCGCACCGATCGAGGGATGTCACTGAGGCGCAACCCGATGGGTAGACCATAAATGTCCGTCTGTTCAAAGCCCGGAGTCAGATCGTACACGCTGTCGTAAACGCCGCGATAGAGGAGGAAAAGCTTCGCGCGCTCGATCCCCGGTACCTCCAACAGCCCGGCCAAACGCCCGCGATCTAGGAGGTTGTAGTCCACCCGTAGCTTCACTGTGTTACGCTGTTGAATCAGGCCCCAAGTCTCCACGTCCGGCGAGCGAAACAATTGCTGGGCGCTCACGTTGCCACTGATCTCCAGCGGACCATACCGGGGTAACGCGCTGGCCCCGCTTGCGAGGAACAAAGCCACACTGAAAGCAGCCAACATCCGAGGAATGGACGCCATGGGCCTCCTCCTTCCGGGGCGTAAACTCCTGCAGCAACTGTGCCCTACGGCAGGGACGCTCATCTTATTGCGGGTCTCATGCGCTCTTTACGAACCTAGCCACTCCACCTGCTTCCTGGTTTCAGCTTTGGAAATTCGCCCAGCTTGCATGACGAGCAGTATCTTCGTTAACCGGCGGCCGCTATGGCGGAACAAGTCACAGGCGGTTCTTTGATCGCGCGCATGCTCCGTGCCGAAGGGGTGGATGTGTTTTTCGGTATTGTCGACGGAACGTACACCCAGCTCTTTGCTCACTGTGTCGAGCAAGGAATGAAGATGTACTCTCCGCGGCACGAGGCAGTGGCCGCCCACATGGCCGGGGCGTACGCAAGACTCACGGGCCGCTTAGGTGTGTGCATCGCAAGTAACGGCCCCGGTGTAGCAAACATGCTGCCCGGGGTGGCCGTAGAGAACGGGGAGGGGAACCGCGTCCTCTTGCTCACCAGTTGCCGGCGCACCGGCATCGCATACCCCGACCGAGGCGGGACTTACCAGTGCTTCGACCACGTGGCGGTGATTCGAGGCATGTCCAAGTGGTCGCAAACTGTTGCATCGCCGGCGCGTCTTGCCGAACTTCTCCGGGAGGCGCTACGTCACTGCTTTACAGGGCGCGCAGGAGTGGTGCATCTGGACGTGCCCGAGAACATCATCAACGGCTTTTGTGACGATCAGCCAATTTGGCCTCCTTCTGCATACCGGGCAACTGCCCCACTGCAACCTCAATCCGATCTCCTCGATCAGGCTGCACAATGGCTGATGAAGGCGCGCTTGCCCCTCGTGCACGCTGGTGCCGGGGTGATCTACGCGCAGGCCTGGCGGGAGCTGGAGGAACTTCTCGCACTCCTCCATTCCCCTCTGACGACTTCGTGGAGTGCCCGCGGGGTGATTTCTGAGGACAATGACCTCGTTTGGCCCATGATTCACATTGATGCTTGCACCGAGCTGCGCAACACTGCAGACCTCGTCCTCTGCATCGGCTCAGAAGTCGGAGAAACTGACTGGTGGGGAAAACCTCCTTATTGGGCTCCTCGTAGCCGCCAGCGGTGGATTCAAATTGATCTTGATCCAGCCCGGATCGGCCGAACCCGACCCGTCGATTTGGGGATTGTCGGAGATGCCAAAGAGGCTCTGGCGGGCCTTCTCGCACGGCTGCGGCCGTTGGCCGGGCAGCTCGATCGCGAGCAGCGGGCAGGTATCCTCAAGCAACTCGAGGAAAAGAAACGTGCGGAGCGAGCCCAACTGGACCAGGCACTCGAAAACCGCAGCGCACCGATGGTGACCGCACACGTACCGGTTGCTTGCCAGAAAGTACTTGGGCCGGATGCGATTGTGGTGCTTGACGGGGGCAACACCGCCGTGTGGGGTCACTTTTACACCGTCGCCCACCGGCCAAATAGCTTACTCAGCACTGCTCACTTCGGGCATCTCGGCGCAGGGGTGGGTCAGGCAATCGGAGCGGCGGTCGCGTATCCCGATCGACCGGTGTACTGCATCATCGGAGATGGGGCGATGGGCTACAACGTGCAAGAGATCGAAACCGCGGTACGCTACGGACTTCGTCCGATCTACGTCGTATGCAGCGACCGCCAGTGGGGCATGGTGAAAATTAACCAAATGATCGCCTTGCAAAGCTTTCGTCAACAACTACCCCACGCGCTCGGCCCCGACGGCACGCGTACCATCGAGACCGACTTCGTCGAGACCGACTGGGCCGCGGTCGCCCAAGCCATGGGCGCCTATGGAGAGAGAGTGGCGCATCCAAACGAGCTGGAATCTGCTTTGCAGCGTGCTCGAGAAAGTGGACGCTGCTCGGTGATTCATGTCGACGTCGACCCGGTGGCGCATTTGTTTGCCCCGGGCTTGCAAGCGTTCAAAGACATGCACCAGGAACCCGCGGGAACCTACGACGGGTGAACAGAGGCAAGCTTACATGGAAACAGCGAGCGCCGCGGCACGCCGCGTTCTTGTTACCGGCGCCGCCGGGTACATCGGACGTCAACTGGTGCGCCGGCTCGCGACCGATCCTGCCGTTGAAATCATCGTGGCGAGCGACCTGCGTCCGAGTACGAGCGACGACGGCGGAAAAATGGTCGTTGACGTTCGCGATATCCGTGATCCAGCGCTGGCCGAGGTCATGCTCAGCTACCGGATCGACTCTGTAATCCACTTAGCCTCCGTGGTCACTCCACCGCCGGGAATGCCGCGACAGGAAATCTACTCCATCGATGTCGGTGGCACGCAAAATGTACTCGAGGGTTGTTCGCGCGCGGGCGTTCGCCGGCTCATCGTGAGCAGCAGCGGCGCCGCTTACGGCTACCATGCCGACAATCCTGACTGGATCGACGAGACCGCACCGCTCCGCGGCAACGAATCGTTTGCGTACTCCCACCACAAGCGAATCATCGAAGAACTGCTCGCACGTTACCGCGACCAGCATCCGGAGCTGGTGCAAATCGTCTTCCGGTTTTGCACGATTCTCGGTAGGGAGGTGAACAATCAAATCTCCGCTCTGTTCGAGGGCAAGGTTGTTCTTGGTGTATCGGGGTCGCTGGCCCCATTTGTCTTTATCTGGGATGAGGACGTTGTCGAGGTCCTACGCTTGGCGTTGTGGCGGGAGCAATCAGGCATCTACAACGTCGCCGGCGACGGAGCTTTGACCCTCCCCGAAATCGCGCGTAAGGTTGGTAAGCCCTATGTGCCCCTCCCCCGCTGGCTGCTCATCGGTGCACTCGCCGTTCTCCATCGGCTGGGTCTGTCGCGCTATGGCCCGGAGCAGGTGGACTTCCTCGCCTTCCGACCAGTGCTCTCCAACCGGCGCTTGAAGGAAGAGTTTGGTTACGTTCCACGCTACTCCTCCACCGAGGCGTTCGAACGGTACTGGGCCACACGTCAGTCTCGTGGGACCTGAAATTCTCCGCCCGGCGGTGAACGTCACCTCGCCAGCGACTCGCTGCCGACAAGCGCCAACACGTCAACCAATACCGCACTAATCCGCCGCGCGGTTGGAAGATGAAGGAACTCGTTCGGTCCGTGCGCATTCGAGTTAGGGCCAAGCACACCGGTTACCAAGTACTGAGCCTGCGGGAAGCGTCGCGCCAGCATGGACATAAACGGAATCGTTCCCCCTTCTCCCATGAAACAGGGGGGCGCACCGAAGTAACTCTCCGAGGCTTGCATTAAACAGCGTTGAAGAGGCGGTACCAGCGGCGGCGCGTTCCAGCCGGTGGTCGCCTCCAAGCAATCCAGCGAGACACGCGCTCCGTAGGGAGGATCGGATTCGAGCACGCTTTTCAGTGCCTTCGCAGCTATCTGCCCGTCGACCAAAGGCGGCAACCGCAAGGAGAACTTGAGCTGGGTTGACGGACGGAGCACGTTTCCCGCCGCTCCCGGCGGCGGTAGGCCAGCCGCACCGGTAATCTCCAGTTGCGGGCGCCACGTGCGGTTCAGCAACAACTCCGCCGTGTCATCGCTCACGGGTCGCACACCCGACAAGAAAGGAATGCCTGCGACAAAAGAGGCTCCCAACACCGCGGCCATGTGTTCGATCTCGCGCCGCCGATCCTCCGGAATGGGCGCACACAACGCCGCCAAAGTAATCTGCCCAGTCTCTTCATCCTCGAAGCGCGAGAGAAGTTGCCGAACAATCCGAAATGACGACGGCACGACGCCACTTCCCGCCCCTGAATGAATGCCTTCGCGCAAAACGGCAACCGTCAGCAAGCCGTTCACCAACCCCCGCAAAGACACAGTCACCCAAAGCCGCTCGTAATCACCGCATCCAGAATCCAACGCGACCACAAGCTCGGGTGTGCCAATCCGCTCTCTCAGGGCCTCCACGTACGCCGGCAAATCACCGCTGCCGCTTTCCTCCGACGCCTCGATCAAAGCCACACAACGAGGGTGCGAAAGCTTTTGGTCCGCTAAGCAAGCCATTGCCGCAACGATGGCAAAGACGGCGTAGCCGTCATCGGCGCCCCCACGGCCATACAAGCGCTCGCCGCGGATCACGGGGTTGTAAGGACCCAGTCCGCTTTCCCATCCTTCAAAGGGCGGCTGCTTATCGAGATGGCCGTAGAGAAGCACCGTCCGATCGACGCCGCCTGGCCACTCAAGCACCAGAAGCGGGGTACGCCCCGGAAGCCGGACAATCTCGCACGAAAGACCAGGTATGGACTGCGCCTGCACCCACTTCGCTGCCAGCCCGACAGCCTCGTCCAGCAACCCATTGCTTTGCCAATTCGGATCGAAGCCCGGAGATTGATTCGGGACACGAATGTACTCGCAAAGCGTGGGCACCGCAGCATCCGCCCAAAATTGCTCCATCCACTTGACGATTCTCTCCCGATCCAAAGCAGGCATCGATACATCTACCTCACTTGCAGTAGCCGCTGGGCAACCACGCCGAACAGCGCGGGATTCCTTCCGCCCATCATTGGTGGACTGCTGTATTGCATCGCCATTCTCCTTCGCCTCAACCCTCGTGCCGCGTACTCGTCACTCCGACAAGCGACCGCCGGCCGCACGTTAGCTGACGAACCGTCGAGCTCGCTAGCGCAAACGGCCTGCAAAAGGCGCTGCTCAGCTCACGACCGCAAGATGTGGGAGCCGATCCTGCCCAGCCCCTAAATCAGCGGCGGCTCGGCTTGGCCACCCGTGGCCGTACGGACAAAAGGCAACTCCCGCCCCCTGCAGCCAAAAAGCGCCCAACGGACAGAGTCATGCGCCGATGGCGACCGAAGGCAGACCGAGCATTCTGCGCCCGAGCCCTCGAGCAGTCACGATGCCTACACCACAGCTGGGCCGTGAACATGCCTTCTCTCCCTGTTGCATCTCTGCTCGCGCGGCCACATCATGGTGTTTTCTCCAGGGGAGCTGTCTGCGGCAGCAGCCTCCATCCGCGACGGCCCCACCGCTGCCCTTCTCGAGCGGGGCTTGTTCCGATAGAAGCCTGCCCCATGCTCGTTAACCGGAGAACGTTCCTTCGTTTCTGCTCGCTACTCGCCCTGTCCGCCTGTACTCCGGACAGCCGAGAGTACACAGACGAAGACCGGGATCGTCTTCGGCAACAAGAGTTGCAGGAGTCGCTTCGTTCAGGATCCGGCCCCTTTGGGCCCATGGTGTTTTCCGGTTACCGCGACTTGGCGCGCTTAAATTATTTCCGTCTCACCGAGGAAGGCCGCCTTGTCATCAACATTGACCTTCCGCCCGTGGTAGATTGCCACGCACACCTCGGCTGGTCTTACTTTCTGGCGCCAGCCGTGGACCTTCTGCGCCGCACGCCACGTACGCAGTACCTGATGGATTGTGACGGCCAAGAGCCCCCCTGCGAACTCGACCTCGATGTTTACGTGAACAGCAATTTTACCGAGTCCATGTTGCGTGGCCTCCAGTGGGAGACGGTTCGCAGCCTCCTCTTCGGCAGCCGTGCCGCAGGCACACATACGATTCCCAATCTGCTGGCTGAAATGGACGACTTGCGAATCCCGCAGGCCGCCATCTTGCCCATTGCCGTTCCACTGCCGTTCAGTGGGGACCCGACCCTGTATCAGCTCGATGCCATCGACCGCGCGCATGCCCGAGGCCGCCTGATTCCATTCGCCTCCGTTCATCCCAGCGATCCCAGTGCGGCAGCCAAGTTGCAGCAGTATCACGAGCGCGGGGTCCGCGGGCTCAAGTTGCACCCGGAGATGCAGCGCTTTTATCCAGATTCCGACGAAGCCATGGCCATTTACGCTGCATGCCGTAAACTCGCACTGCCAGTCATTTTTCACGCGGGGCGCTCGGGTATCGAGCCCGAATTCCTTCGCCCCTACGCGCTCATTCGCCGGCTACACCGGGCAATCGCCGAGTTTCGCGATGTGCGATTTCTCCTTGGCCATGCCGGCGCCCGCGACAGCGAGGACGCAGCGGAGTTAGCTCGCAATTACGACAATGTTTGGCTGGAGCTCTCGAGCCAAGGTTTAACCCGCATCTACGAACTGCAGCGCGACCTCGGAAGCACAAAGCTCGTGTACGGGAGCGATTGGCCGTTTTATCCGCAAGCGGTCGCCTTAGCGAAGGTCCTCTTAGTCACCGAGCACGATGAACGAGCCAGGGAACGCATTTTGTCGGGCAATGCGCGTGAGATCCTCGGCCTTCAACGGGCGCCTGATCCCTCGTGAGGCGTCATGGGAAGAAGCTCTGGGAAGCACTGGCTGCTTTCGACCTCGCGGCTCGAACCCTTCGTGCAGGGCCTACAGTCTACGCGGCGTGAGCAATAGGCTACCGGCTGCGGGCACCCGCAAGTTGCGGCAATTAGATCGGCATCATGCGCCACCCACGCTGCAGCCCCTCGGCAGGCGGCGCCAACCGCAGCGTCCTGGCCTGATAGATTCCAGTGGCAGGTACCCGATCGTGCTTTAGCAAGGCCCGATAGGCTCGCTTGTTTTCACCTTCGGTGCACGCCCGAAGGTGAGCGCTTTCATCACGAGCCGACTAAATCTTGTAGCGCTCCAGGAGTTGCCGGGCGATGACCAACCGCTGGATTTCGTTCGTCCCCTCGCCAATGATCATCAGCGGCGCATCACGAAAGTACCGCTCCACCGGGAACTCAGCCGTGTAGCCGTAGCCTCCAAGTACGCGCATTGCCTCGGTGGCAACTTCGAGGCAGGTTTCCGACGCAAACAACTTCGCCATCCCGGCCTCCACATCGGCACGCTCGCCACGATCCTTCTTTTCCGCAGCCGAATAGGTCAGGAGCCGCGCCGCTTGGATTTTAGTTGCCATGTCGGCCAACTTAAGCTGAATCGCTTGGTGTTGGGCAATGGGTTTACCAAAGGTTTCCCGCTGCTGGGCGTAGCGAATGGCCTGCTCGAAGGCGGCAGTCGCCACACCGACGGCGCGGGCGGCAATGTTCACGCGCCCAACCTCCAAGCCGCTCATCACCTGTACGAAACCCCTGCCTTCAACGCCTCCTAACAAATTGGCCGTCGGAACCTCGTAGTCCTCCAAGTGGACCTCACACGTTTCGATTCCCTTGTAACCAAGCTTGTCGATATCACGGCTCACTGTGAGGCCCGGCCCCTTTTCTCCAAGAAACAAGCTCATTCCTTTATATGGGGGCTCGGCCTTGGGATCGGTTTTGGCGACGATTGCATAGATGGTTGCCGTACGTGCGTTGGTGATGAACATTTTGCTGCCGTTGAGCACGTACACATCACCGCGCCGCACGGCAGTGGTGCGGATGCGTTGCACATCGCTACCTGCGTGAGGCTCCGTCAGGCAGAGCGCCCCACGATGATCACCGCGCGCCATCGCTGGCAGGTAGCGCTGCTTTTGCTCGGCAGTGCCGTGCTCGCGCAGCAAGTAAGCAACCATGAGATGCGTATTCAGCACGCCGCTTAAGCTCATCCATCCACGGGCCAGTTCCTCGACGATGCGAGCATACGTCGCAACGCTAAGCCCCAAGCCGCCGTATTGTACTGGGATGGTAGCGCCGAACAGGCCGAGCTCCTTCATCCGCGCCACCAGTGCATGCGGGTATTCGTTGCGGTGCTCGAGTTCGCTAGCCACCGGCACCACCTCGCGCTCCACGAAGCGCCGCACCGCCGCAACGATTTCGTCAGTAACGTCACTACGAACAGCTGTCTCGTCCATACCGGGGACACTGTCGAGAACGACCTCCTAAAGCAAGAGGACTCGGCGCTAGCGGCAGAACTTCACAAAGACATCAACCAAGAAGACAGTGACAAGGATCGCCACGCAAGCTTGGCAAGGGCCAGGCGTTCCTAAATCGCGGCCACCATTCCTTGGGGTCAGGAACACAACTCACGCCGGTCCCGGCCAAGATACGCTCCGTTGCTTGCGACCACCGCAACGTGCTGGTACTCACCGCAAGCGTTCACATGAAACGCCTCGCGCCGCTGCTTTGCGTTGTCTTGGTTAGTTCGGTCCGAGCAACGCCCACCCCCGAGCCGCTTCCCACTGCTGAGCTCTACCCCACTGCTCAGGAACGCCTCACGCAACGGGAGCGTCCGACCACGGCCACAACCACTTATTGGCACGTGAAGTTCGTCCTGCGTGCGCCCAACTTACCCAGCGGCAGCAGCGTGCGCGTGCTGCTGCCGCTGTCGGACACGCACCAAGAGGCCCACCGGCGGAGCTTGCGCAGCCCGGGCTTCCGATTTGGAGAGGAAGTTGTCAGCCCGAACCTGGTGGGGACCTGGACACACAACGGCGAGAGCGCCGACGACGAGATCGAGGCCGAGTTTGAATTCGCGGTTACGGACCGTATCTTCGACATCCCCGCGGAAAAGCTCTCGCAACTTGCCCCAGTAGACCAGGCGCTGCGCCGCTGGCTCGAACCTTCTCCATTGATTCAGAGCCGCGAGGGGGCTATTCGCCAGCGGGCTCGAGAACTCGCTGCCGGGGCACAAACAACGGAGCAGCTGCTGTGGAACATCTATCAATTCGTCGCCACTCAGATCCGCCTGGCTCCGGCAACCACCCGTGAGGACGCTTTGACGGTGCTCTCGCGCGAACGAGGTAGCGTTACCGGCAGGGCGCGCCTTTTAGCCGCGTTGCTGCAAGCCGCCGGGATTCCTGCACGGGTGGTCGGCGGCCTCAGCTTGGAAGACGCGATCAAAAAGCGGGCAACCATTTCGTGGGTGGAAGCCAACGTCGCTGGTCTGTGGATTCCACTCGATCCTAGCGGGGGCCACTTTGGCTGGCTCCCCAATCGGTACCTTGCCTTGTACCGTGGCGACCTGCCCCTCATCGTGCACCCGGCCGGTGCCCAAGTGGAGTACGAGTTCCTCGTGCGGCGGATGCGCAAAGCGGAAAGTGACACGTCTGCCACCACTAAAGAACGCGTGGTCACTCCACTGCAGCCGTTGGCGAAGACGGCATCTGCTTATGTCGACCAACCGCTTGCCACTGTGGTCATGTTCACGGACCAACCTCTAGCCCAGGCAACCAGCGAAAGAATCTTTCGCGAGGCTAACGAAGCGCAGGTGGACCTGGTGGTGCTCACCGTACCGCCTGCCCCCCGGTATTTTCGGCAGCAATATTTGCAGCGGCTTATCGCCAACAACCTACCACTCGTGCAAAGTGCTCACGTTCTCGTGCTGCACACCAGCGACGACGCCGGTCTCTACGCAGCACTGGTTTTAGGGGAAACCAGTGTAAAGTTACAGGACGCACGGCTCGTCATTGCTGGCCAGTTTCCCGGTGCCGTCGGTATGACTTTGGGAGCTGTATTGTTCAGCCTGCTCGATGCGGGTGAAGTCGTATTGATTCCTCAGCCCACCAAAGTCGCTGCGTTATGGGCTCTTGCTCGGGCAAACGTTATCGATGGCACCCCGCTCGAGGAGGAAGCCCGCAAATGGTCGCTTAAGCCGATGATCGTGGATTACGTGGCGTACCACCGCTTAGGGACCTGGCGGCAAGCAGTTGTGGGTGCGTGGGCGCGGGCGGTCACAGCGCAGGTGCCCCTCCAGGCACTCACGTTCATTTTGGTCCTGCCGTTGATTGCCGCATTAGTCGTGGTGATTCGCATCGTGATTGGCATCGAGACGTTCGGCACATTTGCCCCGGTTATTGTCTCGCTCGCGTTTCTCACGACGGGGCTCAAGTGGGGGTTGTTCATTTTCGTCGCAATCGTGGGCACGGGTGCACTCGTGCGTGCAGCTCTACAGCGGGTCCGCCTACAGCTTGTGTCTCGCCTGGCGATTCTCATCACCATCGTTGCGGGAATCATGGCGGGCTTGGCCGTGCTCGGAGCCTCGTTCGGGATCGGTGCGCTACTTAACGTGAGCATCTTTCCCATGGTGATTATGTCCAACATGATCGAACATTTCGCTTCTTCCCGAGCGCAACTCGGAACGCGCGAGGCGGTGCGGCTCACCGCGAACACCCTACTCCTCGCCTCCATTTGTTACGGAGCGGTGGAATGGGGAGGGTTACAGGCACTTCTTCTCAGTTTCCCCGAAATCCTTCTGCTCGCCATCGTTGTCGATGTCCTGTTGGGAAAATGGCGCGGCTTGCGCGTGCTGGAATATAAACGCTTCTGGGCGCTCTTGGAAAATCGACAGCCATGGCGATGAACTTGGTCGCACGGCTTCGTACCCTTCACCGGCTCGCTCTCGGGCTAAACCGTCGCAATCACGATTTCGGCATCGCATTGAATCCCCCGCACCTGGTGGCACTGGTCGACAACAAAAGTGCCACCAAGCTGGCATTGGCGGCGCGACAGGTTCCCACACCTCAGACCTTCGGCAGGTTCCGTTCCGTTGCGGAACTGAGAACGTTGGGAGACGCTCTCCGTAACCACACGAGCTTCGTGATGAAGCCAGCCCGCGGCGCCGGAGGCGAGGGAATCGTGGTCGTGACCGGTCGCAAGGGCAACACCTTCATCAAGGCGAGTGGAGAGACATTGCACTGGAACGATTTGCGCGCTCATGCTGCGGAAATTTTGGTGGGCGCCTACGCGTTGAACCAGACGTATGACGAGGTGCTCATCGAGGAGCGGCTGGAACTTCACCCGGATCTGGCCCGCTTCGTATTTCGCGGCATTCCTGACATCCGCATCTTGGTTGCGTACGGCGTCCCCATCCTCGCGATGATGAGGCTCCCGACGCGTCGCTCCGACGGCCGGGCCAACTTACACTTGGGGGGTGTCGGTGTGGGCGTGGACCTCGAAAGCGGACAAGCCACCCATGCGGTCTGGGGGGAAAAGCCCGTTGTGGCCCATCCGGACACGCAGGCACCTTTGCGAGAGTTGCAAGTGCCGCAGTGGCAAAGCCTCCTGGAAGTTGCTGCAGCGTGTTTCGATTGCGTGCCTTTAGGATACTTCGGCGTCGACCTGGTATTAGATCCCCATGTCGGCCCGTGCGTCCTCGAGCTCAACGCTCGACCGGGCTTAGCCATCCAGTTGGCCAATCATGTCGGCCTGCGGCCATTGCTGACAGCGCTCCACTCCAAGCTAGCGCACCAGAACGGGCTTGGCGCCGAGGATCGCGTTCGCTTAGGCCTCGAAGTGTACCGGGCGCACAAAGCGGAAACCGCTTCCCGCGCTTGACAGGGCATATGAACAATCGTTAGTCGGGGGCCGACATGCGAAGCCGTGGGCTTTGGCGACGCAGACGCACGTTGTTGCTCCCGACAACCACGGATTTCCTGCGCCTCCAGGCGATTCGGCATGGCGACGCTCGTGGACTCCTGTTTCATGAGCGGCTGTGGCCTTACGGTGCCCTTGCGGAATACGCGGAGCAACTCGCAGTTGCGTTGTCCGGAGTTGGCTGCGGCCGTGGAAGCCGCATCGCCTTCCGGGCGCCGAACAGTCCGTTGGCGGTTGCGAGCCACTATGCCGCCTGGTCGCTAGGAGCCACCGTAGCCCCGATCAGTGTGCGGGCGAGCGGAGAGGAGGTGCGCCGCGCGTTGGAGCTCGCCGAAGCGCACGCCCTCATCCTGGACCCAACTTCAGTGAGCACTTTGGAACCCACTTGGCGCGAGTTTTCCGTTCCGGTCCTGCAGGCGGGGGAAACGCCCGGCACGGCGCCGGCAGTGGTTCATCGGCCGCCGGCGGCGACCATGCAGGCGGCTGAGAGCAAAGCAGCCGCGGATTTGGCTGTGTTGGCTTTCACCTCGGGAACAACCGGGTCGCCCAAGGCCGTGATGCTCGCACACAGGAATCTCTTTTGGTCCGCGCTGGCTTGTTCGGCCGCTCGTGGGGACAACGGGTCGGAGGTCGGGGCAGCGCTGAGTTTGCTCAGCCACACTCCGGTGTTTGTTTCCCACGTTCTCTGCCGGATTTTGTTCGGTGCCACGGTTGTCCTCTTTCCTCGCTTCGACCTCGACCTCTTGCTGTGGGCGAGCGAGCGATACGGCATCACCGATCTTACGCTGATCGGCGGCATGGTCGCCGATGTCGTGTCTCGGGGTCGTGTGCCGTCAAGCGTCCAAAAAACGGTGCGCAAGGTGTCCGTCGGAGGGGCGTTCACGCCCATGAGTGCGAAAGAAGCGCTGAGAGAGATCTTTCCGGCGGCTGAAATCATCGAGGCCTACGGTCAATCCGAAGCGACGGATGGTGTGACTATGGCACGCCGATTCGAAGTGTTCGAGCACCGGGGCACTGTCGGCCGTCAAAACCCACACGTAGCGGTGCGCATCCGTAAAACGGACGGAAGTTGGGCTGCGGACGGAGAAGAAGGCGAAATTGTTGTCGCGGGCCCGACGGTGATGCAAGGCTATTGGCGCAACCCGCTCGGAACCAAAGAGGTGCTCCGTGACAGCTGGCTCCACACAGGAGACCTCGGCCGTCGTGACGAGCAAGGCTTTTTTTACGTCACCGGCAGGATCAAAAACCTCATCATCACCGGCGGGGAAAATGTGTCACCTGTGGAGGTCGAAGAAGTGTTGCGGCAGCACCCGGCAGTGGCCGAGGTGGCGGTGATCGGCACGCCGCACCCCAAATGGGGCGAGCAGGTTACGGCGATTGTCGTGCGGCAGGCCGGAAGGGAAGTCACCGAGCAAGAGATCATCGAGTTCGCAGGGCGCCAGTTGGCTTCATTCAAAAAACCGCGGCGGGTCGAGTTCGTTACCGAACTTCCGCGCAACGCCACAAGCAAGGTCGATTTGGCAGCCCTGAAAGCTCGCTTTGCTACCTCTGGAACTTCATCGCAATACGGATCACAGGAGGTGGAACGATGACGACGCAAGCAGGCCCCCTTCAAGGAATTCGCGTGATTGACTTTAGCCACCAAGCAGCCGGTCCATGGTGCACAACGTTACTCGGCGACATGGGGGCCGACGTCTGGAAGATCGAAAAACCGGGGCGAGGCGACAGCATTCGTTATGCACGCGGGGCAGACCCGCGCATCGGCAGTTTCAACTTTTGGGGGCTCAACCGAAACAAGCGCTCGGTTGCTGTGGACATCAAGCACCCCGAGGGTGCACGCCTAGCGCGAGAAATGGTGGCGCAAGCCGACGTCGTCGTCGAAAATTTTCGACCGGGCGTAATGGATCGCTTGGGTCTGGGGTACGAACAACTGCGCTCGGTGAACCCCCGGCTGATCTATGCCTCGATCACTGCATTCGGGGACCGCGGCCCGATGGCGCACCAGCCGGGGATGGATCTCATCTTACAAGCGACTGGCGGAATGATGGGGCTCACTGGATTCCCAGACGGACCACCGGCAAAAGCGGCCGGTCCCGTCGCCGACATTT
Source organism: Candidatus Binatia bacterium (assembly GCA_026415395.1). Lineage (NCBI taxonomy): Bacteria > Candidatus Binatota > Binatia (SeqCode) > Binatia bacterium. The sequence goes on from JAOAHD010000017.1 coordinate 164,345, forward strand.
CCTCGGGCATCTACTGCGCCTACGCCATCGCTTTGGCGTTATTTCATCGAGAGAAGACCGGCGTCGGCCAGCGGATCGACCTGACCATGCTGGACGCTGTGATTTCCTTACTGGCGGACATTTCCACAGCCTACCTCAACACCGGCTACGATTACCCGAAGTTCGGCAACGGCCATCCTGACCTGGTTCCGTATCAGGCGTTTGCAGCCAGCGATGGGTACTTCATTCTGGCTTGTTTGACCAACGCCTTCTTCAAGCGATTGTGTACCGCGTTAGGGCGGGAGGACCTGCTGGCGGACCCGCGTTTTGCCACGAACACGGCGCGCTGCGCGAACCGGGAGTTGGTCGTCTCCACACTGCAAGAGATTTTCCTCACGAACACTTGTGCTCACTGGATCGAGCTTTGCCAGCAGCACGACGTTCCGGCGTGCAAGGTGAATTCGCTGAAGGAACTCTTCGAGTTAGAGCAACTGAAGGTCTTGGGCTCGGTCGCCAACTGGGAGCACCCCAAGCTCGGGCCGTTCCGCACCATGAACGTGGTGTTCCGCATGAGCGAAACGCCGGGCTCCCTGCGGATTCCGCCCCCTCAACTCGGCGAACACACAGAGGAGTGCCTGCGTCTACTTGGAAAGTCGCCAGACGACATCGCTGCCCTCCGTGCCATGGGCGTGTGCGAATGATTCCGCCTCGGTAAAGACAACCGTGCGTGCACGAACCCTCTCGGCATTCGTTCGCGAGGCAGCCGCCCAGTTTGGGGCGCGGGAGATGCTCGCTTTCGCCCCGGAGAGTGCGGTAACCGCACGTTACTCGGGCACGGAGTTAGAGGAACAAATTCTAGCCACCGCGCGTTGGTTGGCCCGCCTCGGAGTCAGGAAAGGGACCCACGTTGGCCTTCTCTGGACGAATCGCCCAGAGTGGGTTTTCTACGCGTTTGGAGCGTGGACTCTAGGGGCGGTGGTCGTGCCGTTATCCACGTTGTGGAAAAGCCACGAGATTGCGTTCGCACTCCGGCACGCAGACGTCGAAGTGTTGTTGTCTATGACCGCCTTTCGAGGGCGGGATTTCGTTGACGAACTTTCGGCTTTGATTCCGGAAATCACGGCCCGCAGCGGAACGACGCCGCTATTCAATCTGGACTTCCCCAACCTAAGATGCGTGCGTTTCTTTGCGGCTCAAGACACACCAAAAGCTCCGACGGGTGATGGGCGGGACCCAGTCGACCTCGAGTATGTCGAGGCACTGGCCGAAACCGGGGAGCCCAGCGACCGGGCGGTGATCTTCTTCACCTCGGGCACGACCGCCCAACCGAAAGCAGTGGTCCACTGCCACGAGGCGCTGTTGGTTTCAGGGCGGCGTATTGCTGAAGCGGTTGGCATCTCAGAAGAAGATTCTTGGTGGGGGCACATGCCCTTGTTTTGGACCGGAGGCTTTGTTCTCGGTTTGCTCGCCACTTGGAGCGGCCTCGGACGTGTAGTCCTGCACGAGCGGGTGGAACCTGCGCAAGCTTTGCAGCTCCTCGAGCAGGAGCGGTGCACAATCATGGCCGGATGGCACCAGGCCGGTCCCCTGTTGGAACATCCGGATTTCCCAAACCGCAAGCTCGCGTTGCGCAAAGGCTCGGCGCACCCACTAGCCGACCGCTTGCTCGTACAACCGCACTTTGCCGTGGGCATGTACGGCCTCAGTGAAACCGCTACCTGCGTGGCCTGCGCGCGGTGGACTGATCCCCGCGAGGTGCGGATGAACACCTGTGGAAACCCACTTCCCGGTACGGAAATCCGCATCGTAAGCGCCGAGGACGGGCGGGTGCTTCCGTCAGGAGCGACGGGCGAAATCTGTGTGCGCGGTAGCACTCTCATGGAGGGCTATTACAAGGTACCCTATCACCAGACCTTTGACTCCGAGGGCTTCTTTCACACCGGCGATTTGGGCTTTGTCGACGACGACGGTCGGTTGCACTTTGTCGGCAGGCTCAAAGACGTGATCAAAACTGCAGGCGTCAACGTCGCGGCGCAGGAGGTCGAGGAGGCACTCGCGCAACATCCGGCAGTGCAGTCAGCCGCGGTCGTCGGTGTGCCTCATGAGGTCAGAGGCGAAAACGTCGCCGCCTTCGTGGTTCTTCGGCCGAGTATGACGGTTACAACCGAGGACATCGTTGCTTTTTGTCGCGATCGGCTAGCCAGCTACAAGGTGCCTCGTCACATCTTTTTTGTGAGCGCCACTGAGATTCCTCGCACTGCGACCGGGAAGATCGAAAAAGCCGCTCTGCGCGAAGAGGCTCGAAGAAGGGTCCAAGCCGATCCTGCCGCGCTCAGCAATCGACGCTGAGCTGGGGGCGTTCAACTAGAGCTGGGATTAGAGCCCGAACTCGCGTAACCGCCGTGGGTCTTTCGTCCAGTCTTCCTGCACCCGTACAAACAACTGCAGGTAGACCTTTTTCCCGAGCATTTGTTCGATTTGCTCGCGAGCTGACTGCCCGATCGACTTGATGCGGGAGCCGCCCTTGCCTATCACGATTGGCTTTTGCGACTCCCGCTCGACGTGGATCGTTGCGTGAATGACCACTACGTTCTTTTTTTCCTCGAAGCTTTCCACGGTCACGGCAACGGCGTACGGCACCTCTTGTCGGGTTTGCAACAACACTTGCTCGCGAATGACCTCCTGAACCAAAGCCCGCTCGGTCTGATCAGTGAACGTTTCAGGGTCATACAGTCGTGGGCCGGGCGGGAGTTTACCGACCACCACGCGCAAAAGTTCGGCGATATTTCCACCCTCCGCCGCGCTAATCGGGATAACGTCAACGCCTGGAAGCAGCTGATCGAGTTCCGCCAAAATGGGAATCATTGCATTAGGTTTGATGCAGTCGATTTTGTTCAAGGCCACGGCAAGACAATCTCGAAAGCGCTGCAAACGCGCCGCGATTTGGCGGTCCTCGTTCGTAACTCCTTCCGTCGCATCCACTAGCCATAGGATAACGTCAGCCTCTCCCATGGCTTCTTCTGCCACTTGCATCATGCGGCGGTTGATCAGCGTTTTCGCTTCATGAAGCCCCGGCGTGTCGACAAGCACAATTTGCGCTTCCGGAAGGGTTAAAATGCCCCGAATCCGCGAGCGAGTGGTTTGTGGCTTTGGGGTTACGATGGCAACCTTTTGCCCCAACAAACGATTGAGGAGCGTCGACTTGCCCACGTTGGGGCGCCCGACCAACACAACAAAGCCGGACCGGTGAGTCGTGTCGCTTTCTGCCACGCCCGCTTGCTAGCACCATGGTGTTCGCACGCAATGAGCGATGAGGCCATCTCTAGGCCCGACTCGCTCCTTGCGCCCGCGTGCGGGGCTCGGCATCCTGCCCACGCGGATAAACCACCCGGCCCGCGGGCCCGCTAGGATGGCGCAGAGAGCGCGGAGCTATCTTGACATGCACGAGACAGAAAAGGGAAAAGGCCCGAGAGGAAGCGGCACGCTCGAAGTCAGCGGGAGGTGAGATCGATGGGCAAGATTTTGTTTGCAGCAGCAATCGTGGCACTGGCGTTCAGTTGGCCTCAGCAATCGCGTGCTGCGTGCGGGCCTTGCAAGGCCGAACAAGTCACAGCCGCCACTGCAAACGCGCTGTTGTTTGGCGGCACGGACGCCGCTGGAGGCGTGGGGGACTGGTACCTCACAAATGGCAAGGTTGTGGCCATTATCGACAACATCGACACCGAGACGATCAGCACCGTGGGAGGCAGCGCGACCGTCGATCTGACCTCATCGAATGCCGTCCAAACCGGAGGTACGCTCATCGATCTCGGATTAAAGGGTAAGCACAACGACCAGTTTCCTCAGGGCTTCAATACGGGCGGATTCAGTCTCGCCAACGTGTTTCTGTTCCGGAAAGGGGACGAAGTTGCCTGGGGCCTACCCGCGGGCAACAATCCCTGCGCCACCGTCGAAGGGTCCAATACACTGTGCCCAACCGACCCCGACTGTGCAGCGATTACGGTGTACGGGATCATGCTCGGCTCTTGCACTTCCGGAACCGACTTTTGCTCCACCCGAGCGAACCCGAAGGTTCGGGTAAGAACCACGTACAAGGCATGCAAAAACCAACGCACACTGTTCGTGACCACCGAGGTTTGGAACCAAACCGGAAGCTCCCAGTTGCTCCCGATCTTTGACGTGCTTCTGTGGGGCGGCCGCGGGTTGATGCCTTTTGTGCCGGACAAGGGGCGCGGATTCACTCACCCGATCCTCAACCTATCCAGCACTTCGGCAATTCTCGCAGCGCTGACCTCGGCGCCGTTTTTTGCCGTGCCGGGTAACGTAGATGTCAAGGACGGCGTAGCCGCGCGAAACAAAAAGGCCGGAGCCATTGCTTATGGATATTTCTCCGACGGAGGCTTCGACGACTCCAATGGTCCCGCCCTAGGCGGCATACAGAATCCGATCGCTGACCAATTTGCGATGACAAGCTTGCAAGGCGGATTTCTCTCGGCAGCCACGCTGCCCACGCTTGTCGGTCCCTTTTTAGCGAATAACGCTTCGCGAACTTTTTCGCGCCGAATCATCGTTGGCGATCGCAACGACCCAGCGGCGGTCATTGGCGACCAGCGCAACCCGGAAAGCATTCTCTATTCGACGCCTTTGTCCTCTCAGTTAGGTACCGTGTCCGGGCGTCTAAGCCCATCTTCTCCAGTGGAGGGAACGATCACGTTTATTCGCGTGGGTGGTCCCAGTTTCTCCGCTCTAGGATCGCAGTGGGGGTTGTTAGACAACGCGCCGATTTCCGCGGTACGAACCAAGAGTAGTTTCAGCAAGATTGTTCTCCCAGAGGGAGATTACCGTGCGCACGTGGTCGTACCCGGACAAGTTGACTTTTGGACCCCGCAGTTCACGGTCACCGCCGGGCAAAACACGACAATTCCGCCGATCGCCATCACCAAGCCAGGGAAACTCAAAATCGAAGTTCGCGACGCGGATAGCAACACCGGAATTCCGGCGAAAATCTCCCTGAGCCCGTCTCCTGACATGAAGCGCGAGTTCGCAACCTTTTCTTTCGATACGCGCAACGGGATGTGCTCCAACAATCTTTCTCAGGCTTGCACGAACGACTCTGACTGCGGTAGCGGCAACACGTGTTTTCGAACCTGCACGAACAAGGTCCCGGTTCGATGCAGCCCAGGATGTCCATCCGGGTTTGTCTGTGCCGCCGACGGACGTTGTCGCAAGCATGACTGCAATTCCGACGCCGATTGTGACCCAGGATATGTCTGCCGTGCCGATACTACTGATGGCGAGGCTGGTGTCCCTGGGATGCAGCCGGGTGGCGGCCAGGTGAACGTCATTTACACCGACGCCAAGGGAAAGGCGGTGGTCGACATCAAACCGGGCACTTACACAGCCACGATTTCCCGTGGGCCTGAGTATACGATCGCGCAGGTGGCACCGGTAACCATCACGAGCGGGGCAGTCACCGACTTGGGCATTCAGACGATCAAACGAGTTCTGGATACCACCGGATACATGTCTGCCGATTTTCACATCCACTCGGCTCGTAGCCTAGACTCCTCCGCGCCGCTCGAAGGCCGGGTTCGGAGTTTTGCTGGCGAGGGCCTGGAGGTGATGGTGTCGACTGACCACGACATCAACACCGACTATGCGCCAGTCATTAAGAAGCTCAAGATGCAACCGTTCATTGGCTCGATCGTGGGCACTGAGGTCACCACTTCCGTGCCCAACCCGCCGTTCCTCGCGAACGCGTGGGGTCACATCAACTCTTGGCCCTCGATTTTCGACCCGAATTTGCGGAGATCGGGATCCGTCGAGGACGAGAGTGTGAGCGCGAACGTAATTTACGATCGGTTGCGCGCGCAAAGCAACTTCCAGTGCGTGGGCGGTCCGAAGAACGGGCTTCCCTGCACTTCGAACTCACAGTGTGGCTCGGGCGCTTGCACCGACGTGGGCGAGCAAGTCGTGCAGCTCAATCACCCCCGTGCAGGGCTCGGCGGTGTGGTGAACATCGGAATGTTCGACAACATCGGTTTCAACCCACCTGGGTCCGTGGACACCTGCCAGCAATACCCCGTGCGATGTTCGACCAATTCTTGCGCGGGAGGAACTAATGACGGCGTTGCTTGTACGAGCGACGCCCAGTGCACCGGCGGCGGAAAGTGTGGCTGCAACAGTGGCAGCATCCCTGGCGCCGCCAACGGCTGCAATCGCATTTTGCTCGATCTGAACGTTGTCCCCCAGGCAAGCTTGTGCACGACGAGCGGGTGCGGCGGCGGATTCGAGAACCCGAACGGGACCCGCAATATCGACTTTGACGTGATGGAAATCGACAACGGTGCCAACCGCAGCGGTTTCAATGACCTAAAGCTCGTGCGGCGCGACTGGCTAAGCCTGCTTAACCAAGGCATCCAGGTGGGTAAAGCTGGCCAGCGCCATCCCGTGTGGGGAACCGGGGTTTCCGACTCGCATCGCTTGGTGATCGAATTGCCCGGATACTCGCGAACGTTCGTGGGCGCGGGAGACTTCACGAACGCCACCAGCCTCGACGTCAAAGCCTTCAATACCGCCGTGCTAAATGGAAACATGAGCATATCTTCCGGCCCGTACATCGGATTCACCGCCAATGCTGGCGGCCCTCCAGTCAAAATGGGCCAGACGCTCGGGCCCAGTGTGACCTCGGTAAACTTACAAATCCAAGTGCAGGCCGCTCCGTGGGTTCCGGTAGAAGAAGTCCGCATCATCAAAAATGGCTGCGTTCTGGCCTGCTACAACAGCACAACGACCCCCGCGGTGGCGCCCAACCCTAGCAATCCCTTTGAGCAATCGAACGCCAATGTCGTACGCTTCAATGCCACCATCTCCGACACCGTGAGTGGCGACAGTTACTACATCGTGGAAGCCAGTCAGAATCTCCCCCTGACGGGAGCTCCTCCCGCAGATCCAATCATGAATCTCGTGGCCAAAGACGCGGTCCCCTGGGCGATGACCAACCCCATTTTCGTCGACGGAGACGGCGACTCTCAGTACTCCGGGATTTCACTTCCGCCGAACGCCGGAGAGCCAAGCTGTCCCGCACTCCCCCCGTCGTGTTCAGCAGGGGCCGCCACCGTAGGGCTGTTCCCGTCGCCGGTGATGGTCGCGAAGCAAGAGCAGTTAGAGCGCTTCTCCTGGCTGGCGAGATTGTTCGGTCGACTCATTGGCCGCGCCGTGGCGGATAGCGACGGGGCCTCCAAGGTGATGGACGACCGCGAGCGCGTGCGTGAGCGCGAGGAGGAACTTCAAAAAGGTGGTGGTGAACACCTCCCATGGAACCGCATTGTGTTTCCGACCCCTGCGCCCACGCCGCAGCAGCCTCCAGAGCAATGAAGTCCGTTTGCGGAGTCGCGAGTAGGGCCCGCCAGCGCTGGTGGGCCCTTGCTGTTTATTCGGCCCTGATGGTTCCTATGACGATTCTCGTGCTCACCGCCCACGCACATTGGATTCCGCCAGACCAAATCGTTGCCTCTCTTCGCAACGACGAGACGCTCCGTACCCGCGTCGGTGTGCGCAGCATCGAGCGCCAGGGAAGAATATTGATGATCCGCGTCGACCCCAACCTATGGACCACCGTGGAGCCTAATCTGCGACGCGAGCTGGCAGAGAACTGGTATCAGGTGTGGCGGCACAACGTCGAGCAAGGAATCGTTGCTGTCTTGGCGTTGCCGGATGATGCTCCCTTGGTCAACTTCGACGCCTCTGGGAACGCGCGGTTACTCAATTTAGAAAAGCCTTCAGTCAAGTGAGCGCGGTCTAGACCCGCTCGTCCGGGTCAAACAGCTTGCGATGCTCCTCGAGAGCAAAACGATCAGTCATGCCCGCGATGTAATCGCAAACGACGCGCTGGAGCGTCTCGCCCTCCCGCTCACACCGGCCCAAAATATGCGGGGGCAACAACTTGGGCTCGGCGAGATAAGCGTGGAACAACTCTTCCATGACACGCTGGGCCTTCACCATCATCCTTGTTACCCGGTAGTGCCGGTACAGGTTCGCGAAGAGGAATTGTTTGAGCTCCAAGCGCTTCTCTTCCAGTTCCTCGCTGAAACCTACGATTGGCTTTGCGTAGTTGCGAACGGCAGCGAGCGAATCGATCTTCTCATGTTTCAGCTTGCGCGCGGTGGCGTTGATCAAGTCGGTAACGAAGAGATCGATCAAACGGCGCTGAGCCTGATAACGCCAAATGCGAAAACCTGCCTCCGGCCACCGCTGGCGAATATCGTCGAACGTTTCGCGCCATAGCCGGACCTCGTGAAGTTGCTCCAGTTCCAACAGGCCTGACTTAAGGCCGTCGTCGATGTCGTGGGTGTTGTACGCGATCTCATCGGCGTAATCGACGATCTGTGCTTCGAGGGAAGGAGACAGCCCGGGATCGAAGCGTTGGGCCAATGGCTTATCGTAGGGGAGCGAGTGCTTCACGATCCCTTCTCGCACTTCCCACGTGAGATTGAGCCCCCGAAACTGAGGGTAACGCTCCTCCAAGACTTCAACGATCCGAAGGCTTTGCGCATTGTGTTCGAAGCCTCCGTAAGGTTCCATGAGGCGGTGCAAGACCCGTTCACCGGCATGGCCAAATGGAGTGTGCCCGAGGTCGTGGGCAAGAGCGATGGCTTCCGCAAGGTCCTGGTTCAGCCGAAGCGCCTGGGCCACTGTGCGCGCGATTTGCGCCGCTTCCATCGTGTGGGTCAGGCGCGTGCGGTAATAGTCGCCTTCGTGGTTTACGAACACCTGCGTCTTATACTCCAAACGGCGAAACGCGGTGGAGTGAATGATGCGATCCCGGTCTCTTTGGAACGGAAGCCGAAATGCATGTTCATCCTCATCGTGATCCCGCCCTCGGCTGGCCGTACTCCGCACGGCGTACGGAGCAAGGAACTGATGTTCAAATTGGATAAGTTCGTCACGGGTCATTGCCGACGTTATAAGGAGCGCTCCCTTGCTTCTGCAACGAGCAGAGGCTCACCGCGGCAAATGATTCGAGGTAAAGCCACGTCACGGGGAGACTGCATTCTGGTTGAGGGTTACCCGTCATTTGCTATACGGCGTCAATGAAGTCCTTACCGCCCGATTACGCTCAGGGGCTGTTCGGCAAAAACTTTTACGGCCCAGCGGAGGTTGAGCAGGCCTTTGGAACCTCCGCGGGGCCGGTTCCGCACGTGCCATTTGACCAAAGCACTTTGAGGTCCGCAGCCGAAAGTGGTCTCCTGCTTATCCTGCGACAGCCAGCCTTGGGAGGTTCTCCGTTCGTGCTCGAGCGTGCCATTGCCTCGCACGAAGACTTGTTTGACGCGCGGTTTCTCCGGCAGGTCGGTTACCAGCTCAAAGACGAATGGGGAATTTTGCTCGAACCCGTGGCAAAAACGGAAACCCCCAGGCCCGGCTGGGCGCTCGTCAGTAGGTCTACGTTACCGGCAACACGAAACCGCAGCTACCACGAGCAGACGAAGATCCTTGAGAACTGGGGGAAGCCCTGGAATTGTTCCGGCCTAGAAGTAGGACGGCGCTTAGCGGCCGAAATCGTGTATGACTGCATTCTCGTTTTCCGCTCGCGTGGAGAGCGACTACTCGAGCGCGAGTGGGACTGGTCGGCCACCGCAACGGTCGATGGCGGCTACGTGAACGTCGGAGGGTTCGGACCAAAGGGAATGCAAATTTTCAGCTACTCGGCTGCGGTGCGTCATAGCTGGCTGGGCGTATGCCCGCAGATCCGTGGTTGCCTCGAGGGGGAATGAGCCATGTTCTTCGTAACCACGAAACATCCCGATTACGTGCTCTTTGCCATGACCCCGAGCGAGCGCGCGGCGATCGGCGTCACCGAGAAGCAGGAGGTCCACCTCCTTTCTCGCGCGGCGGCGCGCACCCCTTGGCAGGTGTTCGCCAAGTGGGATGGACGGCAGTTTTCCCACACGGATTTCATGGTCGCGTGGCACCATCGCGAGGAGCCGCAGGATCCTCGCGACTTGCTGGCCGTGCTTCCCGAGCAGTTGCGGCAAAGCGCTCGTGAGTCGTGCCTTCAGTAACCAGGCACCGCGTTGACTGGCCGCAGGCTGCGCGTCAAGCGGCCTAAACTCTGTATGGGCCGGGGCGCTGCAGTGGAGGCTCGGCTTGCCTTCCGGTCGGGTACCACACAAAAAGCGTGACCCGGAGCGGGGCGACCATCACTCCGTCGTGGCTGCTGCAACAAGCGCCTGCTGGAGTGAACGGTTACGACGGGCGAGGTCGTGAGCTGCGGCTGTGATCTCAGCGACAGAGTTGCCGCTGGCAATCCACGTAACCTCGTAGACCCGCTGTTGTAAGCGCTGCAGCTCCGCCGCGCTGAAGTCACAAAGCTGCGCTGTGGAGCCGGACACAAAGTCGAGCAGCACGCGCACTAGTGCTTCTGAGGCCGGATCCACGTTGACCTCTCGACCATACACCAGTGCCCGCAACACCGTCCCGCCACTTCCGGCCATCAACATTTTCCGACAAGAAAGCACGTCGCGCGCCTCAGGATCCATGATGCGGTAACGCCCATCCGCTTCCGTTACGGTGTCCAGGTCGAGAGGCACGGGGCTATCGATGCGACCATCCGCAAAGTCGATCCAGTCGAGTTCAACCAGAGAAACTGGCACACCTACTCCGACTGCGCTGATTCCTTGCAGCGCCTGGGCGGGCGCGGCCAACAGCCGATCGAAGGCAAACTGCCTTGGCGGTACGCCATCGTCGCGAGCCATGACTCCGTTCGGGGCGAGCACGAACCCGGTAATGATTGGTTCATTCGGCGGTCCGCTCGGCAGAACGGTTACCCCAGACGAGCCATCGCTCCCACATCCCGCAATCACGCAGCAGACAAAACACGCCGCGAATGCCGCCCAGCCCCATCGGGACACCCTCGACTTTCCCATTGGAAACCTCTCTAAACCTCGCCTTATGACTCGATACCGAGATTGAGTTTGAACACTCTCAGAACTTCCGCGCTCCGTAGCTGACCACCGCGCAGCGGCGCTTGTCAAGCATATTCTCCCCGCGATGCCAAGAAAATTGCGCATCACCGTAGCCCTTCTGAGCGAACGGCACTCCAAGCAAAAACCCACCTCATCAACGCACGGCAGACTTTGCATCCGCCGACACTCTTGCTGGAGTGCTGCTGTACGATGTGATAATTGCCCGCTGGCTTGGCGGACCATGGTGAGCGCGCGTCCCTTGGGAGGCTTAAAAATTGTTGAGTGCGGAGGACTCGTTTCTGCTGCGTACGCCAGTAAGCTCTTCGCCGATCTCGGCGCCGCCGTCATCAAGATCGAGCCGCCCTGGGGTGATCCCGCCCGGCGCCGCGGTCCGTTTCCCCGTGGAAGACCCGATCCCGACGCTAGCGGCCTATTCATATACCTCAATTGCAACAAACTGGGCATCACGGCCGACCTCTCTCAACCCGAAGGCCGAGAGCTGCTCCAGGCCCTTGTGCGCGACGCCGACCTCCTCATCCACAATGTTCCGCCACCACGGATGGGCCGTTTGGGTCTCGAGTACGAACAGCTCGCCCGGCTCAACCCCAAGCTTGTCGAGGTGTCGATTACCCCTTTCGGCTTAACGGGTCCACTCCGCGACTACGAGGCAAGCGACATCACACTTTGGGCCGCTGGCGGATTGGCCTACTTAAACGGTGCCGGTCCTGGCAGCGACGACCTCCCGCCCCTCAAGCCTTTCGGTTTCCAAGCGGAGTTCCAGGGCGCCTTGAATGCTGCGGTTGCCGGGCTCGGTGCGTTGTTCTCACGGCGAAGAAGCGGCACCGGGCAGCATGTAGTTGTTTCCGTCCAACAGTGTGTAGCGTCGATTCTAGAGCTGACGTTCGAGTACTACCCTTACATGGGCTTGATTGCTTCGCGACTCGGGCAAAAGCCCATCCAACCCCTAGACTTCTTCGAATGCCGCGACGGTTGGATTTTTGTTTGTTGTGTAGAAGAGCATCAGTGGCGGCAGCTCGTGGCACTCATGGGCCACCCGGAATGGGCAGATTTGGAAATCTTCGCCGATCGCCTTTCACGGGCTCGCAATTGGGATGCACTCAAGCTGCTCATGCAAGAGTGGATGTCGGAGCAATCGGTGCAAGACCTCTACCACGCGGGCCAAGCGCGCCGCATCCCCCTGGCTCCTGTGTCGACGATGGGCGATCTGCTGGACTCAAAGCATCTCGCTGCGAGAGGTTTCTTCGCGGTCATCGAGCAACCAGATGTGGGGCAAACCACGCTCCCCGGGGCTCCCTATCGCCTCAGTAGGACTCCCTGGCAACTACGCCGGCCAGCTCCACGGCTTGGGGAACACAACGAAGAACTTCGAACTGCCCTGGAGCGAGGAAGTCTATGGGAGCTCGCGTCGACCTGAAAAGTGGCTTCAGTATGAAACCGCTTGCCGGCATCCGGGTGGCAGATTTCACATGGGTATGGGCCGGCCCGTTTTGCACTCTTCAGCTTGCGCATCTTGGGGCGGAGGTGATCCGCGTCGAGAGCGCCACTCGCCCGTGTGTGACGCGTTTGCTGCCACCATGGCCAGATGGTCAACCAGGCCTGAATCGCAGCGGGTACTTCAACCAGTACAACCAGGGCAAACTCAGCCTTGCTCTGGATTTAAAGCGCCCAGAGGCGATCGAAATCGCCAAGGATCTGGTGAGGAAATCCGACATTGTTTGCGAAAACTTTGCCGCGGGGGTCATGGAGCGCCTCGGGCTGGGTTACGATGTCCTCCGCACGATCCGCCCAGATCTCATTATGATTTCCATGTCGGGTTACGGTGCCACGGGTCCGGAACGAGAGTACGTGTCTTACGGCCCGGCACAGGTCCCACTTGCAGGGCTTTCGTCACTCACCGGGTATCGCGGCTATCCACCCATGCATGTCGGCATTTCCTACGGTGACCCCACAGCGGGGTTGCATGCGGCTTTCGCGGTCTTGGCTGCCCTGTGGCATCGGGAGGAAACTGGCGAAGGGCAACTGATCGACCTGTCGCAGTGGGAGACAACGATCAGCGTGATCCCTGAAGGGATCGTGCAGTACGGGTGGGACGGTACACAGCCAGAGAGAAATGGGAATCGAGATCACTGTATGGTTCCGCATGGGATATTCCGCTGCGCCGGAGAGCAGCGCTGGGTCGCGATTGCGATTCGCGACGACGCCGAATGGGAGCGCTTTGCGGCGGTGCTAGATCGTGCAGATCTCGCCTCAGACCCCGCTTTGAAAACGTTGCCGGGTCGGTTGCAAGCGGTGGATAAGATCGAGGAGGCTGTCGAGCGGTGGACGATGCAACGGTCCCCTCGGGAGGTTATAGCAATTCTCCAAAGTCGAGGAATTGCGGCCTTTCCTTGCTACGACAGTCGCGATCTTGCCGAGGACGAGCACTTGCGCGCTGAGAACTTCTTTGTCGAACTCGAGCACCCGGAGGTCGGCAAGAAGCTGCACATGGGTATTCCATGGAAAATGTCTGGCTCGCCATGCTGGGTCGAGCGCCCAGCTCCATTGCTCGGGGAACACACCGACTATGTGCTCCGCAGCATCTTGGGCTACAACGAAGAGCACATTGAAGCCCTGCGGGCCTCTGGAGTGCTGCGATGATCACATATCAAGCGAGCTGGGGAGAGCGGACGCTCCACGACCTTTTCCTGCTCAATGTGGCGCTCCAGCTTTTCGATGGAGTGGCGACTTATCAGGGCCTACGGCTTGGGTTTCAGGAGGCCAATCCCCTTTTGCGCGCAACGTTTCAGTTGCTCGGGGTTGAAAACACCCTCCTTCTGTTCAAGGCGCACGCATGTGGGCTTTTGTTTCTTCTCCACCGCTATCGGCAACATCGGGTCATTCAGTTCGCCCTAGCAACGGTAGCGTTAGTGCACGTACTATTCTCGTTCTTGCCGTGGACCATCAAGCTCCTCTCGGCCGTGAGTTAGAATGCTTACAGGATGACGCGAGTGCTTCCCCAGCGGCGGCAGGCTGAAGCGGCTGGCTCGCCGCGCGAGCGAAGCTCTCCCCTAGGACACGAATCCAAAGAGCGGCCCGAGACGCTCCACAGTACACTCTAGATCAGCGGGCAAGGCGGAGGCGCTCAATTTGTGGGACTCGCCACCTTCTGCCGATTTTTCCGCCGTCGACGCGGCACGAATGGCAGGATTTTGTGTCGGCGGGCAGCGCGCAAACGGACGCGCCCAATCTTAGCGCGCATTTCCGGCGGCTGTGCCAGCAACTCCTCCTTCCATCGCAAGAGGTTACGCCGGAAGTACTGTGCGTCGATGTTCAGCACGCTGCAGATCGACTCGAATGAAAATACCCAACTGCTGTCGGTATCGAGAAACCACTCCTCCGCTTCCTTGAACAAGCGGCGTGAGCGCGGGCGTGTAGCACCGGCGTATTTCTGAAAGCAGGCCACGGCGTCTTCCAAAATCGCCAGCATCAGTCGGCGCTCTCCTTCGAGAATGCGCTGCTGGCGCATCCTTTGATAAAATTGCGAGGGCAGCAAAATCTCTGGAGCGACCAGTCGAGGCAATACGCCATCGAAGCTCGTGCCATCGTACTCCCGTGAACGACGCAACGAAATGCCCTCCATCCAGACCTCCCTCCCTGAAGTTGTGAACCCGGTGCGGATGCCTTGGTCTGCTTCAGGTTGCCTTGCAGATGCGATGCCAAGGCGCGAGCATAGATTACTCGCGATAAAATCCGATTTCAGTTTCAAATCTACGGCCTACGAGCTGCCTTCACTGGGCCTTGCGCATCGTTTTCGGACAACCCCGTTGGGTGAAACTACGACAACTGCGCTTCAGGGCTCAGCTTGGCAACCCAAGGATAACGACGCACGCGACTGCGCCTGGTCCGCCGACGTTGTGGGCGAGGCCGATTTCGGCGTTTTTCACTTGGCGCTCTCCACATTGCCCCCTGAGTTGGGTAACGCACTCGAAGATCATGCGGACGCCGCTAGCCCCAATCGGATGACCGAAGGACTTCAGTCCTCCGCTCGGGTTAATTGGCAGGTCACCACTCAAGGCGGTACGGCCCTCCCGCACCCAGTACGGTGCCTCCCCTTTTCCACAAAAACCGAGGTCTTCCATGTTGGATAGCTCGGTCCAGGTAAAGCAGTCGTGGACCTCGGCGAAGTCGATATCAGCTGGGCTCACACCCGCCATGCGATAAGCCTGCTGGGCCGCCTGTTGGGTTGACCGGAAACCGAGGTAATCGAACGTCGGATCAAAGTAAGGTCGCCCGGAGGTTACAGCGAGTCCGAATCCTTTTACGAGCACGAAGTCATCTCGGAAGCGTTTTGCCAGGTCCGCGCGGCAGACAATCGCTGCAGCGGCACCGTCGGTGGTGGGACAGCAGTCGAACAACCCAAACGGCCAAGCGATCATTGGGGCTTGCAGGACTTTTTCCTCCGTGATCTCCATGCGTAAATGGGCGCGCGGGTTACGAGCTCCGTTGTAATGGTTTTTCACTGCCACTTTCGCCAGCACATCTCGACCAACTTTGAACGTGTGCATGTAACGGTTAGCGGCCAACGCAAATAACCCGGGCGCAGAATTTCCCTTAGCAAGCAAGGGGTGGCCGAAGCGCGGCAAGCCCCGCCCCGGGCGGTCTTTGAGCTTCTCCGCACCGACCACGAGAGCGATATCGTACGTACCCGACGCCACGGCAATGCAAGCATTGCGAAACGCGTCGGTTCCCGTCGCACAGTAGTTCTCGACGCGGGTCACCGGCCGGTTGTACAGTCGGAGCGCATCGGCGAGTGACGTTGCCGACTTCCCCCCGCCCGGGCCGGGAAGATACGTACCAAGGTAGGCAGCCTGGATATCTTTTGGATCGATCTGCGCATCCGCGTAGGCCTCGAAGGCAGCCTCGCAGATCAACTCCTCGTACCCCTTATGGAAGAGGTCGCCAAATTGAGTGCATCCTACGCCAATCACTGCCACCTGATCGCGCATGGACCAGAACCTCCAATCACGCACACTATCGGATAGGGCGGGCCTTCCAAAAATAATTGTGATTCTGCCCACCTTCGTGAATGCGCCGAAAGGTGAGCCTGACACGTCGGCCCACATCAACCTCACCCTCGGTAAAGTCAGTCACTTGGAGGTAAATTCGCCCACCTCCGTCTAACTCCACCACAGCCATCGGCAGAGGGTGCTCGACATTCGCGATGAGGTGATCCACCGTGTACGTGAACACCGTCCCGGTCAGGCCTAAGCGCAACTCGTCCATCGGGCCGGGCCGCCCACAGGAAATGCACACCTGCGCCAGTGGGTACTGCACGGTGGCGCAGTGACGGCAGCGACTGCCGTGCAACCGCACGTTCTGCGCAAGTTCCTTGAATTCCAGCACGTTCGTAATTGTTTCCTCGACCTCCTCCCTCCGCATGAGGCCGCGGTACTTGAGGTATTTCTGGTAAGACCGGAGCGGCTGCTTGGCGGCAAGCCAATCCTTCCACGAAGGGCCTGCTCGGCCATCACCAACCAAGGCGGTCGTACGCAGCAAAACGGCGTCTGCCCCCTCGCCAAAGGCGGCCACCACGATCCATTGGTTGGGCTCTGCCTCATCCAACACTCCGCCCAAGGCCAACAAACTTTCCGCTGCACCGACGGAGCCAATTGCCGCGCTAGCCGTGGGGGCAAGCTGACGGGTGGGGTCAAAGCTCAGCTTCCGAGCCACATCGACCGCAGCGCGGGGTTCCGGAGCGTGCAGGACAAGCCTTGCCACCTGGCTCGGCTGCAAATTGTGAGCGCTGAGGAGGCGATGGATCGCTTCTGCAACATCGCGAACATAGCCGTAGGTTTGCGAGAACTTGCCAGGATAAGCAGACACGAACGGCGAAGCGTCCGTTCGCCAGAAGTACGTAAACTCCTCGCTGATGCTTGCGCTGCCCACGATCTCCGCCGCTACATTCTCTCGTGCGACCAAGACTGCAGCCGCTCCATCTCCCAGCAACCCCTCCCACTCCGACTCGGGCTCTGCAAGCCTCGCTTCGGCCGCACTGACCAAGCACGACTGGATACGCCCACTCCTCACGGCCGCATCCGCCGCTAACAGGGCTTGCAAGCCCGCACGGGCTGAACCCCCGAAGTCGGAACAAAAGGTTTCCCGGGGGAGGTCGCAAACTGTGGCACCAAACGCGGACAACTGCTTCTCGAAATAAGGAGGGCTCGTTGAAGCGAAAAACCAGCCTTCCGGCAGGTGTGGGCAGGACTCTAGGCAAATCAGCGCTGCCTCCAATGCAAGCGTGAACGCGTCTTCATCATAGTTTGCAACGGCAATTTCGCCCGCGGAGGGAGACTCCTTGCCCCAGGCACGCGCAATTTCAGCGCGGCTGAGGCGCAGGCGAGGCACATAGGCACTAAACTTCGCAATCCCGACCATCCCTTTTGCCCCTCGAAAACTTCTTTCGCATGTACAGCGACGCAAGCCACAGGAGGGCAAGCAAAAGCCATGGCTCCCCACTCTCCCGCGAACCGCCAACAACGGCACACCCTTTGCCGCTGACACACACGCCCCCAGCAAAACAGCGCGGGGTCGGGGTATCGGTGGGTCCAGGGGTTGAAGTGGGCACTCGCGTACGTGTAGGCGTCAAGGTGGGTGTTTCGGTTGGCGTCTCCGTCGGGGTCGGCGTGTCAGTCGGCGTAGGGGTTGTGGTGGGAGTTACTGTCCTGGTCCGCGTTGGTGTTGCAGTCATCGTAGGTGTGGGAGGCGGATTACTACTCAGTAGCATCGTGATGAGGCCGCCCGTACCCACCCCCGCGACGTCTGGGCGGCCGTCTCCGTCGTAGTCGCCAGTAGCAATCAGCCGTACACCAGCGCCCATCGAACAGCGGCCGCTCACAGTGTCAGCCATGTTGCAGAAGTTGGTCGTCTCCTCCAGGGACTGCCCGGTACCCAAGAACAACGCCAGGAGCGCTGAGTCCGCGCTGATTACGGCAACATCCAGCAAACCATCGCGATTCCAGTCAGCAAACCCCAAGTCGCTCGGCTGCGACAACGGTCGGAGAAAGTTAGTCGCCTGAGGCACGCCGAGCCTGTACAAACTGCCAGATGGAATTGTTCCGAAAAGGACAACCAGCGTCCCGGAGGCACCCCCTCCTGCCACGATGACATCCAGGACACCGTCTCCATCCAGGTCTTCGATTTCCAGTGCGGACGGCGCGATGGTTGCCTGACGGACATTAGCCAGATCGAAGCTTGGGTACCCTTGGTCATCGACGCCACCCTGCGTGTAGAGTGCCACGGTTCCCGTAGCACGCGAGACCGTGAAGAGGTCCAGCCGCCCGTCTTGGTTTGCGTCTGCGACTCGGAGGCC
Source organism: Candidatus Binatia bacterium (assembly GCA_026415395.1). Lineage (NCBI taxonomy): Bacteria > Candidatus Binatota > Binatia (SeqCode) > Binatia bacterium. The sequence goes on from JAOAHD010000017.1 coordinate 182,660, forward strand.
GGTCACAGGGCCATCGGCACTCAGCCTACTTCCGCCAACGAACGCGGTTTCCCGACGGTACAACACAGTGACGCGGTTATCATTGCCGCTGCCAACCACAACATCGTTACGACCATCAGCATCAATGTCGGCGATGCGAATAACCTGCGGGTCGTTCCCGGCAGCGACCGGCTCCCCCGTAGCCACGAACTCCCCACGCCCTTGATTCACCAATACGACAACCCCGACGTCTGTGGCGACCGCTATATCGGGGAGCAAGTTCCCATCTACATCGCCGATGTCGATGCCGCGGGGGGCGCCCGGTAGGTTAACGCCACTGCGCACCATTCCATTGCGGCAGTCCCCATTGGCGAAGCGCTCTCGCGCTACGAGCCCTATCACGACCTGGTTACCGCTGACATCTGCAAGAGCTAGGTCAGTGCTGCCATCGCGATTTAGGTCACCCTGGGCCCTCGCGACAAAGTTACCCGCAAACGGCAGCTCGCAAACCAAGAAGAGTTCTGCCGTGGCAAAGCGGCAAGGCCAAAGAGCCATGATCAAGAGTCCGCCGCTCGCAGCCCACAGCCGAGTGCGACCCAAGTACGATCGCTTTTTTTGAAGTCCGCGGCTTCGTCTTCGCAGAAACCAGCTAGCCGGAAGGAAGGTTGCAAGTGGCAGCGCATTCGAGCCTGTCGCAACGTTCGGGGCGACCGAGCACCCACCGGAGGAGAGATTCAAAGTCCCCGGTTTAAATGTTTTGGTAGCCGTGGCTGTGGGTAACGGGGTAGACGACCTGGTCCGTGTCGGAGTAGCGGTCGCGGTAGCTGTAAAAGAGGGGGTCGGCGTTCCCGTCTCGGTCGGGGAAGCCGTTACTGTGGGCGTGGCACTTTCTGTCGGGGTGGGCGTCGGACGAGGCGTGGGGGTTGCAGGCGGCCGACTACTTACCAAAACGCTGACGCTGCCCCTCAAGCCGACAACCACGTCCGCAATGCCATCTCCGTCGATGTCCCCGACCGCCAACGACAAGGGCTGACTGCCTCTCAAATCGACCGGCAGCGTCGGCGCAGCAAACGCACCGTCCGGTCGGGCCATGAAGAAAACGACACTATCGCTACTTTGATCTGCAATGACTAAGTCGACAGAACCATCGCGATTGAAATCCGCCGACGCCACTGCCACAGGCAGCGATGCGAGCTGCCCACCGGCCGGCGGAACCACAAGGCGCTGCCGCACCCGGTAGCTGACCCCTCCACCGCTCGGCCTCTGCCCCGAGATGATCAAGATGGCGCCCTCGGAACCACCGGTTGCCACTGCCAAGTCCGGCACGTCGTCGCTGGGATCGAACCAATCAGACCAAAGTGCCAATGGCGCTCCGGGCAAAGTAAAAGGCGTTAGCGGCCTCATCCCACCGGTGCCCGGAGGGCACACCTGGGAACCAGGCGTTGTAGACCCGACGTTTTGCTGTTGAAACACAACAAAGTCCGCTGTGGATTGGCTGCTAATACCGAGGTCTGCCCGGCCATCAACGTCCAAGTCCCGCGCTAAAACGAAATCCGGGCTCCGGCCGACACCCACCGTACAAGGAGCCATGTAGCTCCGCCGGTCAGTGACCGAGCGTGTTATGACAACAACTTCGTTACTACCTTGGCTCGGGCGTCCAGCCACGAGGTCCAATGCTCCATCGCGATTCACATCGACAACCTGGAGACTTCCAAAGGATGTCCCTTCCTCCAATGGACCGCCGGGGGCCGGTTGAAAGTTGCCCGCACCGTCGCCGTAAAAGACCCGAATGCCATCCGCTCCCGCTACTGCCAAGTCCAGCCGACCGTCGCTATCCAGGTCGGCAATGCGTACAGCGCTCGGCCCAGGCAAACCGATCTCCAGCACGTTCGACTGGACTCCCAAGACATCGCATGCTGTCGGGGCCCCGGGACGCGTGCGGGTAAACAGCACCAAAATGCGGCCGCCCTCTTGATCCGCGGCGACAACGTCGGGGCTCCCGTTTCGATCCAAGTCGCCGATTCCTACGGCAGCGATGGCACCACTCACGCGCGGCTGGCCGGCTTCGTTCGTGTTACAAACAGTGAACGGCGCAGTGGGAATCGGAGTGGCCGTCGGGCTTGCTGTGGGAGTAGCGGTGTCCACGGGCAGTGGGGTGCCAGTGGGAGTCGGGGTGTCTGCACTCGGGGTCCCCGAAGTCACAGTGGGAGTTGGGGTTTCTACTCCTGCCCCGGAACCACTGGTGTTCAGGAAAACCCTGAGACCATCGCCCTCTTGAGTGAGCGCAAGCACGTCGGCTTTACGGTCGCCGTTGATGTCGACCGCCGCCACCGTTGCCAAGTTTCCGGGCAAGCCATTCGTCTGCTTTTGAAAGCCGTTTTCGTCCGGCAAAATTGGTGGCGGAAACGGTGGACCAGGGTCGTAGCAGAGGTCGCTCGGCTGCCGACAAAGCAGGTTAATTCCGATTCCTCCAGTGGCGTTGCTCACAACCAGATCCAGTTTGCCATCGCCATCTAAATCTCCTGCTGCGAGGCCCGTGGAGTCCACTTCCACAAAATCGGTGTTACCGGTGGTGAAGCCACCCGAGCCATCACTGATCATCAAAGTAACCTGGGCATCGACATCGACTCCGGTTACAACCGCGATGTCATCGACGTTGGCGTCGCCACCGAAATCCCCCACCACGAGGCCTCCGGGCCGTTCGCCCACACTAAACACTCGCGCTGCTTCAAAGGTTCCGTTCCCGCGGCCCAGCAGGACAGCAACGCGGTTGCCCCCACGGCTACTGACTGCAACGTCTAGCACGTTGTCCTGATTAAAGTAACCAACGCCTAAGGCGTAGTTCCCCTGAGTCCCAGGCCCCGTCGAAACGCTAGCGGGTGAGAAATCGACGAAGCGTCCATTGCCCTGCCCTTTCAGGAAATGAATTGTCGCTCCACTAAGCACAGCGAGGTCAAGGATTCTGTCGCCGTCGAGGTCCGCCGCCACAAGATCGACAGGCGCTGGATCGACGGGAAACCCGTCCAAGTAATTTTCGTCGGCCTCAAAAATCAGGTCGCTACCCTGCAGTAAAACACTCACCGAATTGGCCAACGTGTTGGCGGTCGCGATGTCCACCCTCCGGTCACGGTTAAAGTCCCCGAGCACGACAGCCACGGGTCCGTCGGCAGTATCGGCCGAGTCAAACGGTTCAAAGGTTCCGCTTCCTTCATTCAGGAAGATGCTGACCTGACTCGCATCAGGCTGGGCGACCACGATATCTGACAACTGGTCTTCGTTAAGGTCGCCCACGGCAAACGCCCGCGGCCCCGGATTTTCCCCTGCCGAAACATCAACGGGAGGTGCCGCACGAAACGAGAGCCTGGCAGTCGCTGAAGTCGGCCCAACAAGCCACGCCAAAATCATTATGGGGATGAACCGGCAAATAATCCCGCTTCGTTTCATCAGCAGAGGGTACATTTGTCTGAAAAAAGCGAGGGCCAGGGCGGCATTCCGAGCTCGCCGCTGCCCTGGCCCGCACCGCTGCTCAACAGGAAGAGTGGCACCCTATACCTGCCGCAACCACATGAGGCGTGTTACACGAGTCGAACTACATCATGTCTCCCATACCACCCGGAGGCGAACCGGCAGGTTTCTTTTCTTCCGGTTTCTCAGCCACCATGGCTTCGGTGGTCAGCAGCAGACCAGCGACCGAAGCGGCGTTCTGAAGTGCCGTGCGCACCACCTTTGTGGGATCGACGATGCCGGACTTCATCAGGTCTTCGAACTCTTCGGTCAGAGCGTTGAAACCAAACGAACCCTTGTTGCTCTTTACGCGGTCCAACACAATGGAGCCTTCCCAACCGGCGTTAGTGGCAATCCACCGGAGTGGATCCTCAGTCGCACGTTTCACAATATTGACCCCAACCATTTCCTCTTCGGGTGCTTCCACCTTATCGAGGACAGCGGCTGCCCGGACCAAAGCAACGCCGCCTCCTGGAACAATCCCTTCTTCCACAGCCGCCCGGGTAGCGTGTAACGCGTCCTCCACGCGGGCCTTTTTCTCCTTCATTTCTACTTCGGTTGCGGCACCCACGCGGATCACCGCGACTCCACCCACCAGTTTCGCCAACCGTTCCTGAAGTTTCTCGCGATCGTAGTCCGAGGTGGTCTCCTCGATTTGGGCCCGCAACTGTTTGATTCTCGCCTCTATATCGGCCTTTTTCCCAGCGCCACCAACGATAGTGGTTGTATCCTTGTCCACTACAATCCGTTTTGCCCGCCCCAGGTCGTTGAGCGTAACATTCTCAAGCTTGATGCCCAGCTCTTCTGCAATCAAACGGCCCCCGGTTAAGATCGCGATGTCCTCCAGCATCGCCTTCCGCCGATCACCAAACCCTGGCGCCTTCACGGCCACACATTGCAGCGTGCCACGGATGCGGTTGATCACAAGGGTGGCCAGAGCCTCCCCTTCCACATCCTCCGCGATAATGATGAACGGCCGACCCGTGCGGGCGATCTGCTCGAGGATCGGCAGAAGGTCCTTCATCGAGCTGATCTTTTTCTCGTGAATCAGCACAAAGGCGTCTTCCAGTTGACATTCCATCTTCTCGGGGTCCGTCACGAAATACGGTGACAAATAACCGCGATCGAACTGCATGCCCTCCACAACTTCCAGGGTCGTTTCAAGGCCCTTCGCCTCCTCTACCGTAATGACCCCTTCCTTCCCTACCTTTTCCATCGCGTCGGCGATGATTTCACCAATCGTCGGGTCGTTGTTGGCGGAAATGGTTCCGACTTGTGCAATTTCGCGCCGGTCTCGGGTGGCCTTCGCCATACGCTTGAGTTCCTCAACCACGGCGGCAACCGCCTTGTCGATCCCCCGCTTGAGGCTCATCGGGTCGTGACCGGCGGCCACCATCTTCACCCCCTCAGCAAAAATTGCGCGGGCCAAAACGGTTGCCGTGGTGGTGCCATCTCCAGCCACATCCGAGGTCTTGCTGGCCACCTCCTTAACCATCTGCGCCCCCATATTTTCGAACTTGTCTTCAAGTTGGATCTCTTTGGCCACGGTAACGCCGTCTTTCGTAACCGTCGGAGCACCAAAGGCCTTCTCAATGACAACGTTTCGGCCCTTCGGACCAAGGGTCACCGTGACCGCATCAGCCAAAATTTTTACGCCGGCTAGGATTTTAGCCCTGGCTTCCTCGCTGAACTTGATGAGTTTTGCTGCCATTGCCGTGTCCTTTTGAGTGGTTATCCCTCGATGATGCCTAGGATGTCATCCTCTCGCATGATGAGGTACTGTTTATCGTCGATTTCTACCTCGCTCCCTGCGTACTTCCCGAACAAAACCCGATCCCCGGCTTTCACGCCCAGGGGCATTCGGTTCCCTTTTTCATCCAGCCGACCCGGACCCACGGCAATCACCTTGCCTTGTTGCGGCTTTTCGCGCGCAGTGTCCGGGATAATGATTCCCCCTTTCGTTTTTTCTTCCTCCTCAATCCTCTCAACCAATACCCTGTCCTGTAGGGGACGGATCTTCATGGCATACCTCCTCAAGCGTCCGAACTCGCTGGGCTCAGCAGAAAAAGCCCGCCCGCAAGCTAACTGGTTCACGGAAACTTTCAAGACCGCTGCATTGCTCTTTGCTCGCTTTGTCCTGGCAGAAGGCTTCTCTCCAACGCGGCGACCATTGTCGCCCACTCGGGGTCCTGCTGGCAGCGGCGCTCCGCGGCACGGATGGCGTAGAGTACGCTCGTATGGTCCCGGCCCCCGAATTCGCTCGCGATGCGCGACAAGGACACTCGACCCAGCGATTTGCACAAATACATGGCAATCTGCCGTGCTTGCGAGACTCTTTTCTCTCGACCATGACCCACAAGTTCGCTGGCTGTGAGGCCAAAGTGTTCCGCGACTGCGTCTCGAATCGAGGCAACACTGATTTGCCGCCTGACGGGTTCGATCCGGACAGGGCCGAGCAGCCGTTCCACTAGATCCACGCTTGCAGGTTGTTGCATCATCTCCATGTAGGCCGTCACCCGATTGAGCCCGCCCTCGAGCTCGCGGACACTCGGACCGCAACGGGAGACAATCGCTTGAAGCACAATTTCGGGGAGTTCATGCCCCCGCCGCTCCAGCTTTCGCCGCAAGATTTCCAACCGCATCTCCTCCGTGGGCGCCTGCACATCAGTGATGAGGCCGCTCTCGAATCGGCTGCGTAACCGGGACTCAAGGCGCGCTACCGCACTCGGATGTTGATCGCAGGTCAGCACCACTTGTTTTTGGGCCCCGATCAGCCATTCGAAGGTGTGGAAAAATTCTTCCTGCGTCCTCTCCTTCCCGGCGAGGAACTGCACATCGTCCAAAATCAACACGTCGAGCTCACGGAACCGCTCTCGGAACTGAGCCATTCTGTCCGTGCGGAGCGCTTGGATCATCATGTTTGTGAAAAGTTCCGCTGAGAGACAGGCGACCCGTTTGTTCTTGCTCGCCCGCAGACTCTCATGCCCTATGGCGTTCACCAAATGCGTCTTCCCGAGCCCAACACCTCCCCAGACAAATAGCGGGTTGAACCTACGTCCGGGTTCCTGGGCGACTGCGCGTGCTGCCTTGGCAGCAAGTTCGTTTGTTGGCCCGACAACAAAGGAGTCGAAGTCGTAGCCATCGATCAAGCGGCCGACCCTTGGAAGCGGTGCCGCTGCGCGCATTCGTAACTGCGTACGAGGCTTGCTACGCGACGGTTCGTCGTGCGCAACAACCTCGCCTTCGCACCGCACGCCTATAACGACTTGCGGTTTTCGCTCATCCCCGAGAGCCTGCTTCAACGCATCTTCGATCGTTCGTAAAAGGTGGCGGGTCACCCATTCGCGGTGGAATCGGCTCGGCATCTCGAGGACAATGACGTCTCCTTTTCGAGACCAGGAAATCGGCTCGATCCACATTGTGAAGTTGCGCTCCCCTACGGCACGGCGTAGGTGCGACAACGCGATCATCAACTCCGCATCCATCTGCGCGCCACCCTCCAGTAAAGCGCCGTTCGCTCGTCGGTTCGCGCAGTGCCGAACTGCAACTGGGCCTTGCTGCCAATCCTACCCAGTCCAGTGCATTGCCTTCACCCGCAACAGTCCACACTTCGTCCTCCATTCACCACACCCTCCCCGCGGCCGAGACCTTGGGGCAGTGCGCTGACCGACCCTGTCATCGTGTGACCACGACTTCGATGTTTTCGATCGCTTTCAACGGCGAGGTCGGCTCCCTACTGACGACACCGAATCTAGTCAACACTGAGGTAGGGCAGCCTCTAGATACACGATGCAACGTAAAGTTTTCCCGAGGCCGGATATCGTTGCACGATGCAATTCTGGCTGTTCGGGGAAGTTCCCTGTTTATGACAGCGAACTTACGAGACTTTTCTGCGCTGTCCCTCACAAGCTCCAGTCACGAGCCCGAGTCCCGAGCTAGCACTAACGCACGTTGTAACGTCGCTGCGTCGAGCGCCCCCTTGACCATCCGCCCGTTCAAAAACATCGTTGGCGTAGAGTTCACGCCTAATTTCATGCCTACAGCGATATCGTCTTGGACCCGGCGTCGAATGTTCGGGTCTTGCATGCACCGCCGAAAGCTAGGCATATCGAGCCCCAACTGTCGAGCCAGGGCATCTAGCAGTTCACCATCCAGTTGCCGCTGATGGTCAAACAGTCGGTCATGGTACTGCCAGAACTTCCCCTGCTCACCGGCGCACTCAGCGGCCACCGCGGCATCGCACGCTACGGGATGAAAGCGAGATCCCACCAACGGGTTACAGGCAGAATCCAGCGGGAAATGGCGGAAGACGACTCGCACCATTGTCGGCGATCGCAGCCACGTTTCCTGCAATGCCTTGTGAAGAGCGGCGCAGTGCACGCATTCGAAATCGGAAAACTCGACGATCGTCACTGCGGCATTCGCCGGTCCTCGAGAGTTTCGTGTGTCAACCGGAACTTCCACTCTTGCCAAGCGTTGAAACCATTCAACGAATCGCGGATCCGTGCGCACAAGCTCGTCCACAGAATCTGGTTGTCGCGTATAGCGCCAAGCATCCCAAACAGCGCTTCCAATCAAGGTAAGCGCTGCCACCACTGCCCCGACATACAGCCACAGGTCGCGTCGGAGTGCTAACGCTTGTTCTACCCTCGATGCGACCAGCAGCGAGCGGTGGAGGCGCCATGCAGCGACGAAGTTCGCAAGGCCCACCAAGTACAACCCGGTGCACAACACACACACGGCGCGAAGAACACCGAAGGAGACTACGGCCATGTAGACGGAAAAACCCAGCCCAGCCACTGCGAGTACGACCAGAGCGCCAGCGATCCGCCGCCGCACGCTAGCCACCTGGTTCATAAACGCTGCTAGCGCCAACACGCTGACGCTGACATAAAACACAGTTGCCAGCAACGAAACGGAGAAACCACCGAGTTCTGACCAGCGACTGCTCAAAACTACGTCGCAGTTCACCACCTGGTTCACGTTGCAAAAGCTGGTGAAGCCGGCGTCGGTCTTGAGTTGGCGATGGACGACTTCCGCCTGGTATGCGATCCAGGTCCCGACCAGGCCAACGGCCAGAACCAATAACGCCTTCTTCCTTTGAGGATTCAGCTCCATGAGGTGGCTCGACAGCTACGGCCACCCATCTAGCGATTCGAATATCGCCAACACAACCGCTCCGCGAGCTTAACCACGTTCGGGAGCGGCAACCGTTTCACGGAGAACACGCACGTATTCCCACCCTCGCGCACCATAGGTCAGCACGGCAACAACCTCATTATCCTGACCTACGAGAACGGCGTTTTCTCCCACCTCGCCCTTCGGCAAGCCAGCGAGCACGTCCATTGCTCCGTGTCGGACCCGTTGGTAAAGCGCTGCTGGGAGGGGGAAGGCGCGGAGGTGTCGCAGGACCTCTCGCGTGGACAAAACCTGAGGAAGTTCTGCACCGCTCTCGACTTGGTCCAGGCTGACTGCAGAGGTCAAGTCAAAAGGTCCGAAGCGCACTCTCCGGAGCTCAATCAGATGGCCGATGGTATCGAGGACCTCCGCAATTTCCTCCGCCAACACTCGTAAGTACGTCCCTTTCGAGCAGCGTATGCGAAACCAGATTTTGTCGTTCGAGAGCGCTTCAAGTTTGATGAATTCGACTTCGATCTCTCGGGCTTCCCGTTCAACGACAATTCCCTGCCGGGCGAGCTTGTACAGCGGGACCCCGCCGCGTTTGATGGCCGAAAACATCGGGGGGATTTGCAGCCGCCTTCCTCCGAGTCGTTCGGGAACGCGAGGAAGCGACTGCATCACGTTCTTAGGAACCGTTAGCTCCTCAATCGTTTTGCCAGTGAGATCTCCCGTGTCGGTTTTCCTTCCGAGTTGAACGATCCCGACATACTCCTTGTCGGCACCCGCGATCAACTGGGCAATCTTCGTTGCCTCCCCGATGCAGACGGGCAACACCCCGGTGGCAAACGGATCCAGGGTCCCTAAGTGGCCAGTCCGAAGACCGTATCGGCGCTTGACCACCCGAACAACGTCCGCAGAGGTCGGCCCTGCTGGCTTATCAATTACCAAAACCCCGTGCATGGAGCGCTCCCGCTAATTTTCTGACGTTACATCTCGCAGCGCACGAGCCAAGCGCTCAATCTCTGGCAAAGTCGAGTCCACCTCGAACACCAACTGCGGGGCTCGTCTCAGATCCAGCCGTCGTAAAAGTTGGGCACGGAGAAAACCTTGGGCGCTACGCAAGCCAGCCAAGCAGCGCTGCTGAGAGGCCTCGTCTCCTAAGCACCGGAAACGAACCCACGCTGTGCCCAGGTCCGCGCTGACTCGGACAGACGTAATTGACACGGATCCCACTCTCGGGTCCTTAATCTCCCGCAGAATGACTTCTGCCAGCGCTTCTCGTAACGTCTCGCCAACGCGTTCGGCACGCCGCCCACTCATATGACCTTCGAGTTCGGCGCTCACTCCGGGTAGCGCCTAAAAGTGTAGAATCTCGAGCTCTTCCTCGCCGAGCTCCGCCAGCTTCAGCGAATCGATGAACTGCACCACTTGCCTTAACGCCGAGTCGACTTCACTGGCATCAGTTCCCACCCGACTGAAGCCCAAAACAGCGCGCTGCCAAAGATCGTGAGCGTCACATTCCGCCACCGAGACATTGAAGGTATTGGCGACACGGCTCTTTATACGGTTCAGTACCCCGCGCTTCCCTTTGAGGCTGTGATTTTCGGGAAGATACAGGGTCAGCTTCAGAACGCCGACAACCAAGGGCACGCTTGTCTACTTCCGGTGGTCCTCAGAACTCAGTGACAGGATGCCTAGCCCCTCCGGTCCCCCGCCGCGACGCGGCCTTGAGCGGGAGGCAATTGACGCGCCACCTCTTCCTTCTGGAAGGCCTCGATGACGTCCCCGACCTTGATGTCCTGGAAGTTTTCAAGACCGATCCCACATTCGTACCCAGTCGATACCTCACGAACGTCTTCTTTGAAGCGACGCAAGCTCGCAATCTTCCCCGTGTACACTACAACACTGTCTCGAACCAGCCGCACCTCGGCACCGCGCAAAATTTTCCCCTCTATGACCTGCGCGCCTGCAACGTTGCCCACCCCAGGGACTCTAAACACTTCGCGGACTTCCGCTCGGCCCAGGCTGACTTCACGAATTGTCGGAGCCAGCAAGCCCTGCAAGGCATCACGCACGTCGTTAACCACGTTATAGATCACGTCGTACAAGCGGATTTCTACCCCTTGTCGGCGCGCTTCCTCCGTGGCCTTTGCTTCCGGCCGCACATTGAAGCCGATGACGATCGCATTCGACGCCGCGGCAAGGTCAACATCAGACTCCTTGATGCCGCCGACCGAAGCGTGCAGAACCTTGAGCTTCACCTCCTCCGTAGAAAGCTGACTGAGCGCCGTTGACAACGCCTCCACAGATCCTTGCACATCCGCCTTCAGTACGACGCGCAGCTCTTGGCTCTCACCCGCCTGCACCCGGCGGTTCAGGTCCTCCAGGGTTACCCGCGACGACTTCGTGAGAGACGCCTCTCGCAACTTCTGCTGTCGCTTCTCCGCTATGCTCCGAGCGGTAGCTTCGTCTGGCGCCACAACGAAAGAGCTGCCAGCCTCCGGCACACCGTCAAAACCCAGAATTTCAACGGGCATAGATGGACCCGCTTCCTTCACCCGCTGGCCCTTGTCATTGATCAGAGCGCGGACGCGTCCGAAAAACGGTCCGCAAACAAAGGGCTCACCCTCGTGTAGCGTGCCTTCTTCGATCAAAACCGTCGCCACCGGCCCGCGGCCTCGATCGAGCTTAGCCTCGATAATCGTGCCCCGCGCTCGCTTATTTGGGTTCGCCTTTAAATCAAGAACATCTGCCTGCAGCAAAATCATTTCCAGCAATTCCGGCAGCCCCTCCTTGGTCTTGGCGGACACCTTGACGAAAATCGTATCCCCGCCCCATTCTTCCGGAACTAGACCATGGTCCGAGAGTTGACGCGTCACCCGCTCGACGTTCGCATCCGGCTTGTCGATCTTGTTCACCGCCACGATGATGGGAACACCCGCCGCTCGTGCGTGATTGATGGCCTCAATCGTCTGCGGCATCACGCCATCGTCGGCAGCGACCACCAAGACGACAATGTCTGTGACCTTCGCACCGCGGGCACGCATTGCGGTGAACGCTTCGTGCCCCGGGGTATCCAGGAAGGTGATTTGCCGTCCGTGAACATCCACAGTGTACGCACCAATGTGCTGGGTAATCCCCCCAGCCTCCTGAGCCGTGACGTTCGTCTTTCGGATCGCATCGAGCAGTGAGGTCTTACCGTGGTCGACATGACCCATAATGGTGACGACCGGGGGCCGCGGTTGGAGTTGCTCCTCAGCAACCGACGCAGCGATGTCCTCGTCCAACCGGGACTCCAAACTGTCCACGGCGAGTTCGACCGTAAAACCGAACTTATCGGCGACCAAAGTTGCCGTATCGAAATCTACCACCTGGTTGACCCCGACGGTAACGCCGAGCTCCAGCAGTTCTTTCACGACCTGGTTCTCGCGAACGGCCATCTCCCGGGCCAACTCGCGCACCGTGATCGACTCGGTCGCCAACCGGATGACTCGCTTGTGCGCGCGGGGAACGGTGATTTCGGTCCTCTGCACTTCCTGGTTGGGTGCAGCCTTCTTTTTCTTTGGAACTCGAGTCCGCTGGCGATCCAACTCTAGCGGCTCTGACGTCTCGCCCCGCTCCACCACTCGACGTTTCTTCTTTCGGGGGCGGTCATCCATCGGAGCTGGCGGGGGGAGCGTCGGTAAAGCCCGGTCCCGGCCTGCAGGCACCCCAGCCACACCTGGGCGCTCGCGAGCAACGCGTCCCCGTGCAGTTTGTGGGTTCAGTTGCTTTGGATCAATGCGCCCCAGCACCTTCGGCCCTCGACGCGGTGAGTCCGTAACCGCTTCACCCTCTGGCGAACTGGCTTCCAAAGAGCGGGCCTCAGGTTGCGAGGGAATTCGTTCCGGCTGCACGGAGGTTTCAGCGAGGGCGGACCACGTTTGCTCAGCACGCTGCAATCCTTCGGCACGCTGCAATCCTTCGGCACGCTGCGCACTCCCAGGAGCCTCCTCTGACCTCGGCTGGGCTCCCAGGACAGGCGTGTCTAGAACAGCAACATCCCCCTCTTGTTCGGGTCGGGCCTGCGGAGCCTTAAAAGTCGCTTCACTCCCCACCTCCGCCAGTTCCGCGGGCGGCAATGGAGACACGTTCGCGTCCGCCAAACCCGCAACCAACTCTCCCTCCGAAAGGAGCGGAGGAGGAAGCATCGATTCGTCGAGGGAAGGAGGCACAACCGCTTCCAAGGCCTCCAAAACCGATTCACCGGCGTCCAATGGGCTCGACTCCGCCAGCGCGCTGGCCGATTGGGTATTTGGTTCGGGAGTTGGGGGAGCTGCCTCACTACGACTCGGTGACGAGGCGGCACGCCGTCGAATGATGTTGGCACTCACGCGGCGCTCGACAATCGTTTGCCCCTCTTGGTCGGTGACGACACGCTCCTCGCCGACAACAACCGCAGGAGATGCTTCGCTCTCTCGGCTGAGAACTTGCAGGACCCTCCGCACCTCTTCCTCTGTTAGGCCACTGAGCGGACGTTTGCCGTGGACACCCGCCCGCTCTGCCGCGCTGAGGAAGGCCCCAATCTCGACTCCCAATTCTTTTGCTAAGTCTCGAACCCGTTTCGTACCTACTGTTGATGCCATCCCTGAAATCGTTTCCTTAGAAGAAAGTCAGCCGTCAGATCTCTTTAGCCATCGCAGCGAGCGTATGCACCAGGGCTTCCCGGAGATTACGTTCCACACCGCGCCCCAGCGATCGCACGGTTCCTTTGCGCGCAGCGAACTGCTGCCAGCAATTTGGGTCGCGATGCAGATATGCTCCGCGCCCTTCAGACCACGGGGAGACCTTCAAAGTACCTTCTTTATCGACCGTGAAGCGAATCATCTCCTCCTTCGGCGAGCGTTTACCACAACCAACGCAGAGGCGACTAGGAGTGTGGCGGTGGGGCATTTTTCTCTACGATCCCTGCCCTTCCTCCGCCACTTCTGCCGCAGCTCGCTCCTCCCCCTCTCTCACACCGAGTCCTGAGCCGCTTTGCTCAGCAGTTGCGGTCCCGACAGATGGCTCAGTGCCAGACGCTGAATTCGTGACCGCACGCTGCGCCGCCTCAATCAGCTCGCTTACCTTCCCGGGGTCCAATTCTGCAACATCTGCCAGATCCAGCGCATTCGCTGCCGCGAGCTCCTCAATGCTCTTGATGCCTGCCTCGTACAACTGGTCTGCAAGCGTCTCGCTTACACCCGGCAACTGCATCAAGGAAACTCGCGCGTCGTGCTGCTCTTTGGCAACCTCTGATTCGCTCTTCACCGTCAGGTCGAACCCGGTAAGCTTTGAGGCTAGCCGGACGTTTTGCCCCCGACGACCAATCGCAAGCGACAGTTGGTCGTCGGGAACGATGATCTCCATTTTCCGTTCTTCGTCATCGATGATGATCCGGCTCACCTTTGCAGGCGCCAACGCACGGCAGACAAATTCGGCTGGGTCGGGGCTCCAAGGAACAATGTCAATTTTTTCACCACGAAGTTCTTGCACCACTCCTTGCACACGCGTGCCCCGCGGGCCCACACACGCACCAACAGGGTCCACGTCGGGGTCCCTCGAAGTCACTGCGATTTTCGCCCTGACGCCCGGCTCCCTTGCCGCACCCTTAACCTCAACGATGCCTTCGGCAATCTCCGGAACCTCATGTTCGAACAGTTTGATCAAAAACCCAGGATGGGTCCGCGATAATACAATCCTCGGCCCGCGACTCGGAGACATCTCTACATCGAGAATGTAGGCACGAATACGGTCTCCCTGGCGGTAGCGCTCGCGGGGGATTTGCTCCTTCTCGGGCAAAACTGCTTCGGTTCGACCCAGATTGACGATAATATCCTTCCGCTCGAATCGCTGGACCGTACCGAGGTGGGTTATCTCTCCTTTTCGGTTCTTAAACTCGTTGTAGATCAACGCCCGCTCTGCGTCCCGAAGCCTCTGCGCGAGATTTTGGCGTGCCGCTTGCGCCGCGATGCGGCTGTGCCGCTGATCGAGTTTCTCCAAAATTTCGTCACCCAACTGTGCTTCTTCATCGTAGCGCTGCCGCGCCTCTTGCAACGAAATCTCAGCTTCGGGATCCTTGACCTGCTCCACCACCGTGAGCGTCCGAAACAGCTCGACCTCACCTATTTCTGGATTGTACTTTGCTTCGAGCCGAATTGACTGCGGCAGATTCCGCCTTGCCGCCGAGAGCACCGCCTGTTCCACCGCCTCGATCACCTGATCGCGGTCAATACCCTTTTCACGGCTGACCTGCTCGATAACCCGACTCAACTCCGTTTGAACCGGCATGCTCCACCTCAATCGCTAGCGTTACGGTTCCACAATCAAATTCGCTCGGGCAATCTGCTCAAAGCGGATCCAATGATCCCCCGCAGCATCCCGAACCCGGATTCGTTCGAAATCCACTTCCTCCAACACGCCGGAAAAAGAGCGACGCCCTTCAATCGCTTCGCTCGTTCGCACCTGCACCCTCTGCCCAATGTAGCGCCGAAAATGATCCGGCCGCCGCAATCGGCGGTTGATTCCCGGCGACGACACTTCCAGCGTGTAACTGCCCGGCACAATGTCGTGCACATCCAACAGATCGCTCAACTGCCGGCTTACGTGGCTCAGTTCGTTCAACGTTACCCCTTGGCCGTCAGTTCGGTCCACAAACAAGCGCAACACAAGCCCGCTGTGCTCGCGCCGAAACTCAATGTCGAAGATCTCCATGCCTTCGCTTTCCAACAGCGGCTCCGCAATTCGCCAGACTTGAACCGGTACGTCCTCGGTCATCTTCACTTCCAAAACAAAAAAAGTGGGCCATGAACCCACTTTATAAAGCGGTTCACCAATTTGTGCGCGGTTTTCTAGCATACACCGGGCCAGAGCCGCAAGAACGCGCCGTTCCCTTACCCACACTCTCGCGCGAGCCCTGAGCGCTCGCCGAGCCGTCTGCGCCGGGGCAGGTTCGTGCTCTCCAGCCTGTGGAGCACGGGCTTTCAGAAGTGTGGCAGGAACGCGCTTGCTATGGCCCCTTCCTCTTCAGCCCGCCATAAAAGCTCAGAAAGGAGCTTGCGCTTCAGAGAGACTCGCGGTCGTGCAACGTCACCAATTCCACAATTGTGTACGTGCGCTCGCCGCGCGGAGTTTTCACCTCCACTTCGTCTCCCACCTTTTTATGAAGCAATGCCTGACCCAACGGCGAACTTAACGAAATCAGCCCGGCCGCAGGGTTTACCTCCTCCGGCATCACAATCTCGAACACCGAACGGCTTCCGTCCTCCACATCTTCCAGCGTCACCCGACTTCCGTAACCCACCACATCCCGGGGCACGGAGTTCAAGTTATAAAGGGAGAGCTGACTGATTCTGGACTGCAATTGCGCAATCCGCGCGCGAACGTACTCTTGCCGATGCTTTGCAGCATCGTATTCAGCATTTTCGCTTAAATCCCCATGGCTGGCTGCCTCTTGCAACTCCTTTGGCAGCTTCCGTGTGAGCTCGTATTGTAGATCAGCTAGCTCCTTCTTCAGCTTCTCGATGATTGGTAGTTCGTTTGGCATAGCTTAGATCACCCCATCCTGCCTCAATGAAGCGAGCTCGTCGTCGCTCAAACCGAGCAAGTTACAATAAACGTCGCGATTGTGCTCGCCAAGTTCCGGGCCCAACCATCGAATCGCTCCAGGGGTTTCCGCAAACTTCACTGGAATCCCCGCGACAGCAACTTTGCCCAGGCGCGCGTCAGGCACCTCGACAACCATCTCGCGAGCACGGACATGCGGATCGTGCAACAGTTCTGGTATCTCCATTACGGGTGCGCAAGGAACGTTTGCGCCATCTGGACCAAGCACACTGAGTACTTCGTTCACGGTCCGACCTGCCACCCAGTCTTGAACGAGCGCGTGCACTTCGTCACAATTGTCCAATCGTGCCTGTGGCGATTTAAAGCGCGGATCTCGCCCGAGGTCCTCGCGCCCTATGGCGGCCATCAAAGCCCGAAACAATGCGCTGTTGCCCACCGCAATCACCACCCAGCCATCACGAGCTCGAAAGCAATCATACGGGGCGGTGAAGGGATGCCTGTTGCCCATCCTCCTGGGCGGTTGTCCGGTGACGTCGGTTACGGTGACCCAATTGTCGGTCATGCTCAAAATTGCGTCCATGTTGGACACATCCACAAATTGCCCTATTCCAAACTGTTCCCGGCAGCGAACAGCGCACACCACAGCAAACGCTGTCAGTAACCCGCCGATAAAATCACCCAAGGCACCGCCTCCGCGAATGGGTGGGCCATCCGCAAAGCCTGTCAGCCCCATCAACCCGCCCATGGCTTGTGCGATGATGTCGTAACTCGTGCGTGCTGCGTACGGACCGGTATGCCCAAAACCGGAAAGTGCAACATAAACAAGCCGTTCATTGTGTTCTTTCAACTCTCGATACCCGAGCCCCCACCTTTCCATCGTTCCGGCGGAGAAGTTCTCCACCAGAACATCCGACCTCGCCACCAGCTCCCGCAGCAGGCGCTTACCAGCATCCTTGCGTAGATCCAGGGTAATCCCCTTCTTGTTCCTGTTCAGCGCCGCAAAAGCCAAGGGAACCCCACTAACAGTAGGGTAACCATACCGCCCGTCATCACCCTTGGCAGGCAGCTCAACCTTAATGACCTCCGCCCCCAAATCCGCGAGGAGCATGGTCGCATATGGCCCAGCAACAACGCGTGTGAGATCAACAATCCGTATGCCGTGCAAGGGCCCGGTGAGGCTGGCCTGACGATCAGTTGCCAAGGATCTCCCGGGCTTTTTCGTGCGCCGCATCTCCCCTGTAGGTCGAGGCATTTTTGTTGAGCCACGACCAAGCTTCACCCCACGTGGCCTCTCCGTGGTGAAGTATCCAATACATCACCCCAATACCAGCTAGGAAGCCCAGGAAAAACCGCTTAAAAGCGTTCATACCCTCGTTTATTTCGACCTGCGCGCCAGCAGTCAACAAGAAACGGCATGGAGCATCCACCCTTGACCAGCCGAGCCACGGCTACTCCTTTGGATCGACAAAGATCGTCAATTCGTCGCGCCCCCAGCGATCGTCGACATCGTCAATCCTGCACGAGACCTTGTATTCACCTGGCTTCTTGTACGTGTGCGTCGGGCTGCGCTCCTTTGAGGTGCTACCGTCCCCGAAATCCCAGTGAAATCGTGGCTTACGCAGCTCCTCGCCGAGGAGATCGACGGTAAACTTTACCTTAAGGGGCGCCACTCCACTGTCTGGCTCCGCCTCGATCGTGAAGATAATTTTTTTGAGGAGTTCTAAGTCTTCGGCGCTTAACGTAGGCGGCACAGACGGCTGAGGCGTCGACGGACTAACCTTCGGGGTCTCCGCTCTCGGCTGAACGGTCTTCTCCGCGGCGTGCACGGCTGCCCCCATGATGACCAAGATGGCTAACGTCAGCATGCCTCTACGCATGACAATCCTCCTCACCACCAAGCCTTGGATTGGCAGCGCGCCTTCTAAAAGACCCCCTGGTGGTCCGCAAGGTTAATGGGACAGCTTTAGCCTCCGTGTGTCCAATAAAGTAGGCCAACTTTGGCTGACTTCCCTGTGAATCCCCGAGTTCTTACAATTTGGTCATGGCCTTGTCGAGCTGGGTCCTAGATGCACTCTACCCACAAGTGTGTGCATCCTGCGAACGGTTAACCAAGCAGGCGTTTGCGTTTTGCCCCGACTGTGCTCGTGCGTTGCGACCTCTCATAAGGCCTTGGTGTTCTGTCTGCGGTACACCGCTCGCCGGCAATCACGACCAAGAAGTGCCCTGTGGGGAGTGCATTCGCCGGGAACCAGCATTCAATCGGGCACGCGCAGCCTTCATCTACGGCCAACGGGAGCAGAACAGCCCTTTGGCCATGGCGATCGCTCGGTTCAAGTACGGTCGCGTGGTCGCCCTTGCCGCAACGCTTGGCGAGCTGCTCCTTCACTCCAGCCCCATCAATCCGTCCCAGTACGACTGGGTCATTCCTGTACCGCTTACACGCGACCGGCTTCGCTGGCGGGGATTCAACCAGGCACTGTTGCTTGCGCGATTCCTGGCCCCCGCAAACCAGATCGGGCCTGACGTGCTGGAGCGTTGGAAGGCTACAGCGGCGCAGGCCGAGCTCAACCGGCGCGACCGCCAAGAGAACGTCAGAGATGCCTTCCGAGTCCGCCCATCTTGGGCAACCAAAATTCGCGGTGCTTCCGTACTGCTGATCGACGATGTGATGACAACCGGGGCCACCGTCCACGAGTGCAGCGCCGCCCTGCGTCGCGCTGGAGCCGAGAACGTGGACGTTGTAGTTCTTGCGCGCGTTACCCTTCCTTGACTGGGGTGCCAAGGTGTACAGCGACAAACTCAAGTGGGAGGCCCGGTACCGAGACGGTAAACGAGCCACGACAGCCCCGGCACCCTTGCTTGTCCAGTGGCACCACCTGCTGCAAGCCCCCGTTCTCGACCTGGCGGGGGGAAACGGGCGGAACGCTTTGTTTCTGGCGCGGCGGCGTCTCCCCGTGCAGGTCATCGACATTGCCCATGTCGCGCTGCAGCACCTCATGCGCAACGCCCGCCCGGAGAATCTTCCAATCTCCGCCATCGCCGCGGACCTAGAGCACTTTCCGCTGCCCCATCAGCGCTACGGGGGTATCGTGATTTTTCACTACCTGCAGCGCGACCTCTTTGATGGCATCCGCGCCGCGCTTCGGCCTGGGGGAGTTGTGATTTATGAAACTTTTTTGGTGGACCAGCAAAAGATCGGGCACCCACGCAATCCAAATCATCTGCTGCAGCGCGGCGAACTTCTAGCTCACTTCGCGGACTTTGAGCTTCTTCTCTACGAGGAGGGCTTGCTGGAATATCATCCACCAGCTTATCTTGCCCGCCTTGTGGCCCGACGTCCCAACAAGGCAGCGGGAGCTGCCAACACCGCGAGATGGAGATGATTCGATGCGGCCGCTTTTGCTCGCGCTCGTTGTTGGTACTGCCATCATCACCGGCTGCAACTCGGGGGGCTCGGGCAGTAGCGCACTGGCCTCCTCTGCATGGCCGCGGTTTCGACATGACGCCGCGCACACGGGGGCCGGCATCGGCCGAGTGAGCACAGCCCGTGGCAACCCTTTGGGTGTACCCGTGGATGGCGCGGCGCCGTATTCGCCGGTGGTCGCGTCCCCAGCTCTGGGGATTGACGGGAGCGCGTACGTCGTGAGCACGGGAGGTACGCTGGCGGCCGTTAAAAGCAACGGTGAGCTCAAGTGGCGAACTGGAGAGTGCGAGGCGTGTCCAGACGGAAATACCACAATCGGACCCACGCTCTCCTCCCCGACCGTCTTCGCCCCGCCTGCTGGCGCAACGGTGGTTTACTTCGGATCTGCGAGCGGACGAATCTACGGCTTTGAAGATCGGCAGACGCATCCCGCGTGTACCCTCTGCTTCCAAGCCACCACTGTTCGCAGCGACCTGGAGGCCGTCACTTTTACCGCGCCGGTGACCTTGTTCACGCACGTGGTGACGGGAAGGGTAACGCAGATTCTCGCGCCGGCAGGGGTGAGGAGCAAAGGCTCTCCCCAGGAGACGGGGTTGGTCTTCGCGATTACGACAAGTGGGGACCTACTCTGGACCTATCCGCGTACGGCCACGTACCCCTTCCCCTTTATCACCGCGGCAGCTCTCGGTGCGGGATCGACGTTGATTTTCGGAAGCGGCGATGGCTGGCTGCACGCCGTAAATGTGCTGCTGGGCGGCGAGCCAATGTGGACAACGTTTGTGGGTCCGTTTGAGGATCCCGATACGCCTGTCGCACTTGCTCCTGTGACCTCAGGCTCGACCCTATTCGCTTATACTTCGGACGGCACCGTTGTTGCGCTCTCCGCAAGCGGCGCAGTGCAGCTCTGGCGGCGCAAATTACCCGCGACGCAAGTGGCCGCGTCGTTCGCTCTCGGTGTGCAAGCGGCAGTACCGACGCCTGAAGACACACCCACTCCGGAGCCAACGCCCTCGCCTAGTCAGCCTGTTTTGCCAGTGCCCACCGCTACGCCCAGCAACGGCGCCCCGCAGCCCACGCCCACAACAACTGCAACCCCGTCACCCACGGCCACCGCCACTCCCCTCTCCCTGGCATCAAGTCTTTTCATCGTCACGAAAGATGGCCGCCTACTTGTTCTGAACTCTGTGAACGGGGCTGATGTAAGAACTGGGGATGTCCAACAGGCCGTGGACGGTGAAGTTCTGTCGAGCCCAGCGCTGTCGCTCGACTCATACCTCGTATTCGGCAGCACAGCGGGTACACTGTACGCAATCGACACGAGCTCCGGGCGGTCAGCTTGGCCTCCGATCGCCCTGGCGCCAGGAGTGCCTCTTCGTTCGTCACCAGCAGTTGACCGCGACGGCACAATCTGGATCGGTGCCGATAACGGGTATCTGTACAGAATTGGAGGCCAGTGATGTGCTGCAGACGTAATCGGGTTGTGGCGGGGATCGTTGTCAGTTTGCTTGTCGTGTTAACCGCATGCAGCTCCGGTGATGGAGTGCGCTGCAGCTTTGCTCAGCCGGCCCGACTAGCGAATTCCAGTTGGCCGAAATTCCAAAGGGATCTTCAAAACACCGGGGCAATCCGGAGCAGGACACCGTTCGAACAGCCGCTCATACGAGCGCAATTTCGCACCCCCGACGGAGGTCGCTTTTTCGCAGGGCCTGTACTTGGAAATGGAGGGCCAGCGAGCTCGGCTGCAGATCGCCGCCTCTACGTCGGGGACTCCAACGGGCGGATGTACGCCTTAGATAGTGAGAACTTGACCCCGCTCCTAGATTCCGAGTTCTCGTTTCTGATTACCTCAGCAATTCGTACCACGCCACTGGTCGCCGTCCGCCAGGATCAAGAGGCGCTATTTTTCGGCAGTGAGCTCGGCTTCGTCTACGCAGTTACGCAGAACGGGAGTCCGCAGCCACAGGTTTGGCCGTTGAATACCGGAGGCAGCGTCGGCCTCACGGTCGCTTTGCACCCGACGGACGGAACCGTCTATGCCCCTTCAGCGGCTCGAGCTTTGTATGGGATCTGCCCCAACGGCGTCATCCGCTTCTCGAGCGTCAGTGTGGCCCCTCTTTCAGGCGGCCCCGCTGTCACTCCAACTGGGGAAGTCGTGTACGGGGGTGACGATCGTTTGCTCCGGATGGAACGCAGCGACGGATTCCTCCTCTGGGCGGTGAGCGTGTCCGCCCCGGTGCGCAATGCGCCAGTGATCGAGTTAGATGAATCCAACCCTTCCAACGTGAAAGCCATATACGCCCTCGATGCAAACGCCCGACTCTTCAAGATATCGCCTTCCGGGCAACTCCAATACGTTGCGTCACTGAGCGACAACATAGGCAACGGCGGTCCACAGGACGCGGTCGTGGCGAGCCCAGCCTTGGCCAACGGCCGGTTGTACGTTGCGGTTCCTGGAGGTCAGCTCGTTGCCGTTGATGCGAACTCCGGTGTTCCCATATGGTCGTTTTTCGCTGCCGGCGAGATCGTCGCACCGCCGGTGGTTTTGCTGCACGAGTCAGGCACCACCGTTGTGTTTGGGAGCACCGCGGGCGACCTACACCTGGTCGAAGACGCGGGTAACGTTAGCGGTGCAGTGAGCACCGTGTCCGTTGGGGCACCGATTCGAACTCCGCTCGCCGTCAGCGTCGCCGGTCCGGCTCCCGTGTTCTATGTCGCGGACGACTCCGGAACCGTTTCCCGAATTGAATAGGGCTGTGGGCAATTACCCCGAGGCGGACTCAGTTGCGCCGCGTCAGCACTTCCCGCTCTCCGTACAGTTTCTTAACCTTTACTCCTCCGGGAGGAGCAACGGCTAGGCACAACTCGCAGAGCGTACATTCATCCAAGTTTTTCTCGACGATTTCGAGCGAGTCCTTGGGCCCGAGCGCGAAGATATTCACAGGGCACACTTCGACGAGCTTGCGCGCTAAGTCGGTATCTCGAGCAACCTTTGGGTCGACTTCAACGTCGATAAATAACGCCATTGCAGGGCTCCTCCTCACACTCACAAGCCCAAGCGGCTCTTGACTATCCCGGGGATATCTTCGATCCGCTCCGCAACAGAGATCCCGGCGGCTTCCATGCGGGCAATCTTTTCCGCCGTGGTGTCGGCTTTACCCTCGACAATCGTTCCAGCATGCCCAAACCGCATCCCCGGCATTTCATCCATGAATCGCCCCGCCATAAATGCCACAATGGGAAGTCTGGATTTCTTCTCGACCACGTATTGAGCGAGCTCGGCCTCCATTCGACCGCCTGGTTCACAGTAAATCACTATCGCTCGGGTTTCTGGGTCTGCTTCAAAAAGCGGCATCAAGTCGGCGTAAGTCGACCCGATGATCGGGTCGCCACCGATGGACACTGCGGTCGACTGCCCGAGGCCGGCCGCACTCAGGGTATTGCACATTTCAGTTGTCATCCCTCCGCTTCGGGACATCACGCCGACGAAGCCCTTCTTAAAAGCCTTTCGCGCATCCTCCGCCCGGCCCCCGAGTCCTCCCATTTTCGCCTCGTCTGGAGAAAGAATTCCTAAACAGTTCGGGCCAATAATCCGCGCCCCTCGCACCCTGGCCATCTCCACCATTTGTGCAACTTCGTACCGAGGAATCCTCTCCGTCACGATCACAACGAGCTTGATTCCAGCATCGAGAGCCTCGAGCACCGCGTCTTTGGTGAAGGCGGGCGGCACAGCGACAACCGAGCCGTCAACGCGCATGCGAGAAGTAATTTGCCGCACGGTGTCGTACACCGGCACACCATACACTTCGCGTCCGCCGCGTCCCGGAGTCACCCCACCCACGATTTTGGAACCGTAATCGAGGCACTCCCGAGTCATGTTGACCGCTTCACGGCCCGTGATTCCCTGGATAATGAACGTAGTGTCCCGCGTAATCAGGATCGACATCTTCAGCCCTCGCGCATCTTTGCCACGGCCCGACCGGCGGCTTCGTACATCGACACCGTACGGTCGCAGTAGTCCACACCGTAATCTTGAAGAATTTTAAAACCTTCCGACTCCCAAGAACCGGGGATCCGGAAAATCGCGATTTTCTCCGAAGGTTTGTACCCTGATTCGATCACACCTTTGATGACACCACGGGCCACGAGGTCCACCCGCGTGTTGGACACGACGTTCATCATGACCGCGATTTTCTTCACGCCAGGTTTAGAAAGGATCAGTTTGGTCAATGCACACGTCTTCGCCACACTCGGGTTGCCGCCAATTTCGCAATAGTTTGCCGGCCGCCCGCCGTGTTTGCGGATGGCGTCGAACAGCGTCAACGACCCGCCCCCGGCACCGATAATCAAACCCAAATCCCCGTCGAACTCCACCACGTTGCCCGCCACACCTCTCGGATCCGAGGCATCGATCTGCGCGCCGCGAATCTCGAATTCTGTCGGCGGCCGTGCTTGCCGCTTTTCACTCGGGTCAATACCCAGTTCCTCCAACAGTGCCCGCTGCGACTCTCGAGCATCGTCTTCCAAATCGACGTGACCGTCGAGACACACAAAGCGCCCATCCTCGAGCCGTGCCAACGGGTTGATTTCCGCTAACGTCAGCCCGTGGTTCTGAAACGCACGAGCCAATTGCGCGGCAATGTGCGTCAGGCGCAGCAGAGGCGTGCCACTGACACCGAGCGAAGCAATGAGTTCTTTGGCCATGTAGTCCGAGAAGGGATGAATCGTGGAAAAGTGCCGCTTGGCGATGTGCTCCGGGTGCTTCTCCGCCACTTCCTCCACATCAATCCCACCCATATCGCTGAAGATCATCACCGGCAGGCGAGCGAACCCATCCCAGGTCACACCCAAATAGTATTCCTGCTCCACGGGGGCACGCCCCTCAACGAGTACGCCTCGTGGCGTGTGCCCTTTAATCACTAGGCCGAGGATCTTCTCTGCGGCGTGCGCCGCTTCAGACGGGGTCTCAGCAAACAAGACTCCACCGGCCTTCATCCGACCGCCGGTGAGAACCTGAGCCTTAAGCACCACGGGCCCGCCAATTTGCTCCGCGATGGCCGCTGCCTCCTCAGGCGACTGGGCCACGCGGGACCCCGCCGGCAATGGGATTCCATACTTGCCAAACAGCTTTTTTGCCTCAAACTCGTAAAACCGCATACAATTCGGCTCCTCTTCGGCCGCGAAGGCAGGGCTCGCCGGTAGCCATTCCGTGCCTCAGGGTCAACAGAGACACGGCCCCTACTACCCATCCCACCTGCTGCCGGCCGAAGCTCCCTTCTCAAACGAGCCGAGGCGGCACCGGATCGCCGCAATATCCAGTAGAGTAAGCTCCGTTCTCACAAATCGCGCGGAAGCAAAAGAACGTCGCCGCGCAAACGCACTGCCCCGAAGTGGCGGAGATCAAGGGTGGCGATGGCTTCGGCCCGCCGCCGCTCGGCAATAGCCATCACCACGCCATCCACCAAACCAAGCTGCAGCGCCCGGTAACGCCGGTTGAGTGCATAAGCTCGATCCAAATCGGCTGGGTCCCCCCACTCGACGATGAATGCGCCCGAAACAAGGTCCTCCCGGAACGCGTCGGCAACCCGCTCCCCCAGTTGAGTGCGCGCAAGGTAGTCGACCTCGGGAAGAATCGCCCAGGGCAAGAGCCACGCTGCGGGATCCTGTTCAAATAAAACGCGAATCACCTTGTGGTGCCGATCATCGGCATCGAGCAAGCTTAAAACGGCACCAGTATCCGCGACAATCATGAGCGCCCCAAACCCTCAAGGAGCTCCTCGGCACGCTCGCTGAGGTCACCTTTGCCGCTGTGCCCCTTACCAAGGCTTGCGGGCAACCTGGCACCGTGCTCCCGCGCGTACCAAGCAACAGCCTCGCGCACAAGTTCCGCTGGTTTGCGGCCTTGTTTGCGGGCCAGGGCCTTCAGCCGCTCGTAGTCGGCCCTGTCCAGGTAGACTGTGGTTTTGTGTGGCGTTTTCATATGGCAACCATATATGGCAATTCAAGGAAGAACGCAAGCCTTACCTTCAGGCTTTCCAACCCACCGGGCTGCAGAGAGAATGCCTGCACACTGCCACTTTGTTCGCTGACAACGAACTCAACGCACGCTCGGCTGCAACCCTGGCGGTGCTTTCAGCTCCACTGAGTCCCTCAACCAGCCGTACTGTTAGCCAGAACAACAGTTGTCTGACCAGGCAAAAAATCGAGGACCGTCTGCCTGTGCGCGGAGGGTCCAAATGTCGCCCACCTTGCAAGGAAACCAACGTATGTGGCCGCGCTTGTCGCGGTGGCCCGCGGGCTACGCGGTCCGCACGATGAATTACCGCGTGCGCCAATTCCCCTTCGCTCCAGAGGCAGCTAGACTGCCCAGGCGTGGCAGCATGGCAAGCAGAGGCGCCAGAGGGCAGTTCCACAAGACTCCCCGAGGCAATCGCACGCTTTGTCGTTACACCGCCGCCGGAGCCCGGCTACTTGCGCTTGTTGCGTAACGGAGAGCTCGCTCGTCGAGTTGTCCTAGCGCGCGCAGAACTCAGCAAGTGTGAGATGTGCCCACGGCGTTGCAGGGTAGACCGCCTGCATGCCGACGCTACTGATCGGTCCGAGGGCGAGGCAACCGAGTTCCGGGGCTCGGCTCGCATGGTACCCCTACACATTCCGAAGGGCACTGCCTGCTTCACCGGCCGGTGGGCCCGCGTGGCTAACGCCTTTCCTCATTTCGGAGAGGAAGATTGTCTGCGTGGATGGAAAGGCTCAGGCACCGTTTTCTTCTCTTTTTGCAACTTGCGCTGTGTTTTTTGTCAGAACTGGGACGTCAGCCAGCTCGGCGAAGGGACAGAAGTGCAAGCCGAAGAACTCGCGGCACTGCTCTTAGACCTTCAGCGCCGGGGTTGTCACAACATTAACTTGGTCACTCCCGAGCACGTCGTGCCGCAGCTTCTCGAGGCTGTGCTGCTGGCCGCTGAGGCCGGGCTCGAGTTGCCCCTCATTTACAACACTAGTGGGTACGATTCTCTGGCTAGCCTCCGCTACCTCGACGGTGTCATCGATATTTACATGCCGGATTTCAAATACGCCTCACCGGCGTTGGCCAAGCTGTACCTGAAAGCCGAAGATTACCCCCAAGTGGCACGAGCGGTCGTCCGCGAAATGCATCGACAAGTGGGGCCGCTTTGTTTTGACAGCCGTGGTCTTGCGCGCCGAGGTCTACTCGTGCGCCACCTCGTCATGCCCGGGGCTAAGGATGATGCCCTCGAGATTCTTCGGTTCCTCGCGGAGGAAATCTCGCCGGATACCTACGTGAACCTCATGGACCAGTTTCATCCGGCAGGAGCAGTTTTGGCCGGCAAGTATCCAGAGCTTCTGATTCACAACGTCAAACGGGATCGGGATGAACTTGAAATTGCCGCGCGCTCCTTTGGGCTTTGGCGTTTTGACTTCCGCTGGCGAACGGCCTGGTGGTAGACCGCACCCGAACCCTCATCCGAGTACGAGCTCTGCCATCGTCCGCACTACGGACATGTCGTGAGACATAATCAGGAGCATGGTCACAGGACTTTCCCGCCACGCCTCGAGTCGATCCCGGATACGTTCTTTCGGCCCAACTAGAGAAATTTCATCCGCGAACTGATCCGGGACCGCAGCAACTGCTTCATCCCGCCGCCCCTCCAAAAATAGTTGCTGGATCCTCTCGGCCTCGGCTTCGAAGCCCATCCGCGCCATGAGTTCTTTGTGGAAGTTGCGCTTTTGTGCCCCCATGCCTCCGATATAAAAGCCCAACATTGCCTTCACCGGAAGTAAGGCTGTGTCCACATCATCTCCGACGTTCACAAAGACGAGAGGAGCAATTGCAAACCCGGGCTTCGCATGACGAATTTGCTCCGCATAAACCTCAGGCCGATACGGGGAATAATACAGCGGAAACCAGCCATCACAAATCTCGGCCGCGAGCGCGACGTTCTTCGGTCCCTCAGCCCCGAGCCAGATTGGCAAGTCCGCTCGTAACGGGTGTGTGATTGAGCGCAACGGCTTTCCCAAACCCCACGATCCTGGACCAGAGTACGGCAAAGGATAATGTGGGCCAGGGTTCATCACCGGGCCTTCCCGCCTCAGGACCTGACGGATGATTGCAACGTATTCGCGCGTCCGCGCAAGTGGCTGGCCGAATGGCTGACCGTACCAACCCTCGACCACTTGCGGCCCCGAAACCCCTAATCCCAAGATGACGCGGCCACCCGACAGGTGGTCAAGCGTCAGTGCAGCCATGGCCGTCGCCGTCGGTGTCCGCGCAGAGATTTGCGCGATTGCCGTACCTAAGCGAATGCGCGTGGTGTGAGCGCCAATCCATGCTAGCGGAGTAAAGGCATCCGACCCCCAAGCCTCCGCGGTGAAAACCGCCGAGTATCCAAGCCGTTCTGCTTCTTGCGCAGCCTCCACAAACCCTTGGCGCGGCTGCGCTCCCCAATACCCGAGCTGCAAACCTAATTCGAGATTCTTCATCGCCGACGCCTCAACGAGTTTTTTGCCGATAGTGCATCCTGCCGGCCATCGCAAACCACAGGCCTTCAACTTCCGATTGCGTGTAGAAGCAAACATCGGCAACATCGAGAGCGGAGGTGAACAAGGAGGTTACGTGGTGGAACGAACAAGCAGCACCTGGGCTTCTGTCCTGACTCTAGTCTCCCTCGTTTGCGTACTCATCGGTGGGGCCGTCGCCACGCGCGCAGACACCGCGCGACCCTCGGTCAGTGAAATGCTGCTCGACTGGATGAAGTGGGGAAGCGAGGAATGGTTGAGGAGAGCCGAACAAGAATACCGTGAGGGAAACTTGAAAGAGGCCGTAAAGGCAGCCGAAGAGGCCGTCCGGCTCAGACCGGGTTCGGCGTACACCCATCGGCTTCTAGGCTATCTCTACGCCACTTTAGGGCAGAATCGAGAGGCCCGTGCCGAGTTCGAGCGAGCCGCAATCATTGAACCAAAGTTGCGGGTCACTTTAGCCGACTTTTACCTCGCACAAGCTTGGGCGGAACTGGAGGCGCAGCTCCGCCGTGACCCTAACGACCCGGAAATCGCGCGGAGGTTGCGAGCCGTGGCGGCCTTAGCGGAACTGAATCCGGAACTGAAAAATCTGCTGCGCCGCCAGGAAGAACCTGTTCGCGACTCGGCTGCAGCCGAAAAAGTGCCGCCGGTTTTGCTCAGCGAGTCTGCCCCGTATGCGCTCGTGGTGGAAAAACGTTCCCAGACAGCCCGCTTGTATCGCTGGACCCCGTCCGGAATTACTCTCGATCGCACCTACCCGGTCACGACTGGGCAAGTGTCCGGCGAAAAGCAACGAAGAGGCGATATGCGTACTCCCGATGGGGTATACACCGTGCAAGACCTCATTCCCGGTGACAACCTTCCGGAGATCTACGGTGCCTTTGCGCTACCCTTGAACTACCCAAATGCGTGGGACCGACTGCGACGCCGCGACGGTCATGGGATTTGGATCCACGGAAGTGACCGTCTCACGCAGCCTTTCCGGCCACGCGAAACACGCGGCTGCGTGGTGATGCGTGAGGAAGACTTGCTCCACTTAGCGAATCTCGTGCGCCCGCAGCTCACTCCGGTTTTGATTGCCGAAGTGGTGCCCTACAAAAGCTCCCGTGACTGGGAACAGTGGTTCGCACCGCTCCGTACTGAACGACAAGCCGGAGAGCTGCTGGCCGCGGCGCTAGGCCCGGACTACGTCGCCGCAATTCATCGCGGAGGCGAGCAGATTACTCGATTGTACTACGCACGCGATCGAAGTTGGACAGTGCTCGCTCGCGAAGCCGAACCGGCTCTCAACCCGGAGGAGTGGGGTGAGAAGATTGCCACCGTCCTACCACAGAGCGTCAGCTCGCTCGAACGAATCGAAATCGAGCGCAGTGCCAAACTGCCCCGCCTCGTGATCCGTACAACCCAGCCAGCGCGCCCGAGAGCTTTCAAGCAAGAATCGGCAGACCGTTTGTACCTAGACCTTCCGGGTGTGCGGCCTGGCCCCGTCCCCGAGACAATGGAAGGAGACGGCGCCTGGATTCGCCAAGTCAAAATCGGGGCCAGTCATGCGGATCCCCCAGTAACCCGCGTTGTAGTGGATCTTTACCAGCCGACTACTTACCGGATCACGACCAGGGGCAAAGAAACCGTAGTATCTTTGATGAAACCGTAACGGGTAACCCGAATAGAACGATCCCAGCGGTGCTGCTGTCATGTGACGGACACTTTTCGGTGCAACTGTTCATTTTTGTCGCGACCACCATCAGGGATGAGGGGCACTGAGCACTCGTGACCCGTAGCCTTCCTCGGCTGCAATGTGGCACGTGGTTTGCCCCTCTCTTCGGCTCATGAACCCACCGAAGGCCTGTGTGCTCGTGACATGAGGGAGGCGGGTTCCCGCCGACTCTGCAAAGCCCGGTATCTATCGCTGAGCAACCTGCAACCAAAGGAAGGGGAGGCAGCGTTGGAGGAAGGAAGGCTCAACCCATCGACACAATTGTTCCGCGACCGGCTTCGCACTGCGCTCATCATGGTGGCCGCGGCTCTGTTCCTGTTCGCGATCGGGGAGTGGTTCTGGAGCCGCGATCAGGTCGAGGGGCTTTATGCGCTGAAAGTCGTGGAGTTCGCTGCCATCGCATTCGGACTGCTCGTAACGCGACGGCTGCGGAGCCAATCTGTGTACGAGCTCAGTGCCGTCGCGGTGTTCTCAATCTTGAGCACGACGGCTGCACTCGGCGGCCTGATCGTAGGTGATCTGGTCACCCCAGCGCTCGTCCTCACGGTCATGGCCCTAGCCGCAGCCGTGCTCTTGCCATGGAGCTGGCGGTTCCAGCTGGTCGCCGTAACCGTTGCCACCGCCGCGCTCGTGCTGTCTACTTGGGTGTCGCCCCCGACGAGTTGGTCCGAAGTGGGTTACGCCTACGTCACTGCCGCGGTCGCGTTCCTGGCATCGGTCTACATTTGCGCGGAAGCAGACCGCTACCGAAGCAGTCGGGAGCGTGCAGAGGCTGAACTCCGCGCCGCTCGCCGCGCAGCCGAAGAGGCCAGTGAGGCAAAAACTCGTTTCCTCGCCAACATCTCGCACGAAATCCGCACGCCGTTGAACGGCATCATCGGCATGACCCAGATCGCGCTCGAAACGGATCTAACGGAGGAGCAGCGCGAGTACCTGGAAATCGTCCGCATGTCCGCCGACACACTGCTCTCCCTGGTAAACGATATCCTGGATCTTTCCCGCATGGAGAGCGGCCAGCTACAACTCGAGCCCATCCCCTTCTCCCTGCGCGAGCGCATTGGCGAACTGATGAAAGGGCTTGCCATTCGCGCCCACCAGAAACAGCTAGAACTCGCCTGGCGTGCCGCCCCGGATGTGCCCGATACCCTTGTCGGCGATCCCTCTCGACTACAGCAAGTTCTTGCCAACCTCGTCGGCAACGCCATCAAGTTCACGGAACACGGGCACGTCACTTTAGAGGTCGAATGCCAGAGCCCGCCGACCGAGACGACGGTGGTCCTTCACTTCGTGGTCCGGGATACCGGTGTGGGGATTTCGCCGGAGCGCTCCCGCCACTTATTCGAGCCGTTTGAGGGAGAGGAAGTATCCAGTCAAGCGACCCGACCAGGCGCTGGCCTCGGGCTGGCGATCGTTAAACGCCTGGTTGAGCTGATGCATGGAACCATCTGGTTCGAAAGCGAACCCGGGGTTGGAACACACTTCCATTTCACCGCGCGCTTTGCGCCCACCAATGCAATCAGCCCGGTCGTCCCCAGAGTGCTCCCCTTCCATGTCACAAGCCGCATCTTGCTCGTCGAACCGCAGAAGGCGACCAGAAACGTGATCAACGAGCTGTTTACTAGTTGGGGTCTCCGCGTAGCGTCGGCGAAGAACGGCGCCGAGGCACGCGCATTACTCGAGCGCGGCATACGGGAAAAAGCTCCGTACAGTCTCATTGTGCTCAGCAGCCATCTGCCTGACGAGGATGGCCTTGCGCTTGCCGAGGCCATCATTTCCGATCCGCGCTATGAAACTCCACAAATCGTTTTACTCACAGACAGCACGGCGGTCGGTGAGGCAGCGCGCGCTCGCGCCCTTGGGCTCAGCCCACCCGTGATTCGCCCACCCAAGTACGAAGAGCTGTTCCGGGTTATCGTTGCGGCGTTCGGCCCGGAGTCGCGACCCACATCGCTCGTAACCATGCTCGGCGAAGTGGCCATCTACAGTGCGCAGACACGTACTCGCCGCCGCATTCTGCTTGCCGAAGACAATCCAATGAACCAACAACTCGTCAAACGGTTGCTCGAGCCGCGGGGATATGAAGTGGTGATCGTGAGCAACGGTGCCGAAGCTGTAGCGGCCATGCAGAAAAACGGATTCGACCTCATCCTGATGGACCTGCAAATGCCGGTCATGGACGGCATCGCAGCCGCACAGGCGATCCGCGCGTTGGAACCGCCTGGCAGACCGCGAGTGCCCATCTTGGCGCTCACGGCGCACGTGCTGCCCAGCGATCAAGAACGTTGCCTTGCTGCTGGAATGGACGGGTATATCACTAAGCCGATCCAAGCCCGACGCTTGGTAGAAACCGTAGAGGCGTTCCTGACATTCGTGCCCGTAGCTCCCGGTGGGCCGGGCGGCGCTAGTCCCCCAAGCAGTGGCGGCACCTCACCGTCGCAGCGTGGCCGGGCACACGGACCCGCACGATACTAAACGTCCCCTTCGCATCCGTCGAACACGAAGGTTAACGCATACCACCATCGACTCGGATGATCGCCCCGGTAGTGTAGCTAGACGCCGGCGTGGCGAGGTAAAGGGCTGTTCCCACAATCTCCGAAGGGTCTCCGATCCGACGCAACGCGATGTTCGTCTGTGCGTAACTAGCCACGGCGTCGAGGTCCCAATGGCGACTGACATCGGTCAAAAACGGTCCTGCTTCGATCGCGTTCACGCGCACCTTAGGGCCGAAGGCCTGCGCTAGGGCCAAGGTCAGCGTGTTCAACCCAGCTTTTGCTGCCGCATACGGCGCCTCAGCGGGCGTCGGGCGTTCCGCGGCAACACTCGTGACATTGATGATCACCCCGCCGTCGCCGCTCGCCATCCGACTACCGATGACGCTAGCAAGACGAAACGGACCCTTGAGGTTCACCGCGAGTACCTTGTCGTAAAGCTCCTCAGTGATTTCTGGTAACGACGGATACAATGGGGACATTCCGGCATTATTCACCAAAATGTCGATGCGACCAAAGGCGTTGTAAACGACGTCGATCAGATGATCGATTTCGCTCCACTTCCCCACGTGGCACGCCACGGGCAGCGCCCGCCGTCCGATTGCTTCAACCTCCTTCGCGACACGTTCACAGTTGTCCCGCTTGCGGCTGGCAATCACCACGTCGGCGCCTGCCCTCGCAAAGCCAAGCACCATTTCGCGGCCCAGCCCGCGGCTCCCCCCTGTCACAAGCGCAATCCTTCCCCGCAGATCGAACAGTGAAGCCAACTTGAGATCCATCCAAGGCACCTCCTTGCGGCGGCATATTGTTCGGCGTTGCCCAATCTACCCTAACCTACAATTATCGCAGCGACCGAACCCTCCTAAGCCCAGCGTCCGTTTTGGCTGATCGCTCAGTCCCTAGCTTCACTGCCCAAGCACTGCTTGTGAACGGGCTTACAGGCCCACGTTGCACTGTCGATGGCGAATTGGCAGAAGCTCAGTCAATTTGGCGACAGAATAGGTCGACAGACCAGATCTCTAACCGCCGCTGGAGGAGCCATGAGACTCGTCAAAGTGATTCCCTGGTTTGCCATTGCCCTAGTTGGAGCCTACGCACTCGGCCAAATCGCCTATTGGCGTGGCGAAACAGTTAATGCCGTTTGGTTCATTGCCGCGGCTGCTGCGGTGTATGCGATCGCTTATCGCTTCTACAGCGCTTTCCTGGCTGCCCGCTTGTTCGCCCTCGACGCTTGCCGCCTCACGCCCGCAGAGGCCATCAACGACGGGCGCGACTTCGTCCCCACCAATCGGTGGGTGGTCTTCGGCCACCACTTTGCCGCGATTGCAGGCCCCGGTCCGCTGATTGGCCCTACGTTGGCAGCACAGTTCGGTTACCTGCCTGGTACGTTGTGGATTCTGGCTGGCGTTGTGCTCGGAGGAGCAGTGCAAGACTTTTGCGTGTTGTGCGGGAGCCTGCGACGCGGCGGGCGCTCCCTCGGCCAGATGGCAAAAGACGAAATTGGCCCGATCGGCGGATTTGCCGCCCTGGTCGGGGTTTTTTCTATCATGATCATTTTGATCGCGGTCCTCGCGCTCGTGGTGGTCAACGCGCTTCGGCACAGCCCCTGGGGGAGCTTCACGGTAGGCGCCACAATTCCCATTGCCATGATCATGGGCGTGTACATGCGCTGGATTCGGCCCCACGATGTCCTTGGAGGAACCATCCTGGGCCTCGTGCTGTTGTTCTTCGCACTCATCGGTGGGCGATGGGTTGATCAACATCCGGTTCTCGGACCGATGTTTACCTTTTCCGGAACGCAACTCGCTTGGGCGATTATTCTTTACGGGTTCGCAGCCTCGGTGGTTCCAGTCTGGCTCCTCCTCGCGCCGCGCGACTACTTGTCCACCTTCGTCAAGCTCGGCACTGTCTTTGCCCTAGCCTTAGGCATCTTGGCCATGCGACCGGAAATTGAATTGCCGGCAATCACGCGCTTCGTCGACGGGTCGGGCCCGATCTTCGCGGGCAAAGTGTTTCCCTTCTGCTTTATTACAATTGCTTGCGGGGCAATTTCCGGCTTTCACTCGCTGATCTCCTCGGGCACCACGCCCAAGTTACTGCGGCGGGAAACCGACGCTCCGATGATTGGTTACGGCTGCATGCTGCTCGAGTCGTTTGTTGCAATCATGGCAATGATTGCCGCCGCCTCGCTCAAGCCGGGGGTCTACTTCGCCATCAATAGCCCAGCAGGTGTTGTTGGTGCCGACCCGGTCCAAGCAACTCAGACAATCACGTCTTGGGGATTTCCCGTTACCGTGGCCGAAATGGAGGAGTTGGCACGGAACATCGGGGAGCATACGGTGTTTGCACGCACGGGGGGGGCGCCGAGCCTCGCCGTCGGCATGGCACACATCTTCACCAATGCGCTGAACGGGACCGCCATCGCACTTTGGTACCACTTTGCGATCATGTTCGAGGCGCTCTTCATTCTAACGACCCTAGATGCTGGCACGCGCGTGGGCCGGTTTATGTTGCAAGATCTGCTCGGAAACATTTGGCCCGCGTTAGGTCGGACTGCTTGGTACCCGAGCATCATCTTAACCAGCACCATCGTGGTGGCCGCTTGGGGGTATTTCTTGTACCAAGGGGTCATCGATCCGCTTGGCGGAGTGAACATTCTTTGGCCCTTGTTTGGCATTGCCAATCAGTTGCTCGCCGCGATCGCCTTGGTCGTTGTGACCACCATCCTCATCCGCGAGGGCAAGGTGAAATACGTTTGGGTCACACTCATTCCGCTGACATGGCTGCTGGCCGTCACGTTCACTGCCGGGTATCAGAAAATCTTTTCGCCCGATCCGACGTTGGGCTTTCTTGCGCAAGCTCATGACCTCAGTGCGCAGCTCGCCAGTGGTGCAATCCCTGTAGACAAGGTGCGCTCGGCTCGAGCCCAAATTTTTAACTTACGCCTCGATGCCGGCGTGACAGCTTTGTTCCTGTTCCTCGTGCTCCTTATTCTGTTCGAGGCGGTCCGGGCCTGGATCCGTGCGCTACAGCCCAAGGGGGAACACGCGGCCGTCGCAGGCGTTCCGGGACCGGTGTGACGACGCGGCTCCGTCTGCTGTCGCAAACCGATGGTTACGTTCACGCCCCGAGACGGTTGGCTAACGTGCTCGTCCCAACGTTACCGACTCCGCATGTGGAACCCAAAAGCTCCATTTAGTAAGAGCGCGAGCCTCACCGAAACCACGGCGGTAGTTCGTCCGTCACCTCATCCTGTCGCGGTGGGAAGCTCTCCGGTGGGGCGCTCGTCGGTTTCACGCGGCGAGTCGCTGGTTCAAGGCCTAGCTGCCGAGGTGGTTTCCCTCCTCGAGAGGATTTTGACCGAGAAGACCTTTCCCCAGGAGAATCCGGTGCCGGAGTTGCAACCGGGGTGGGCGTGAACCAAAGAACGGGAAAGCCGGGGACTTTAATCACTGGTGTGCGGGTAGCCGTGGCTCGCGGCGGAAGCTGCGTCAGCACACCGAGTCGTGGAGAGATTGTAGGCCCCTTTTTAACCGACTCAGAACTTGCCGCTCCTGGTTTGCCTTCGGCGGGTCGCGTCTCTGGCGCGGTTTCGCCGGAGACAAATGCACGAAAGACGGCCTGACATTCTTTCGTGGTCCGCGCAAACGAAAGTTCACGGAGCCACGAGGGAATCACCCCAACCTTCGACCGCACCACCGCTTCGATCACAGCCAAGTAGTCATCCGCTGCTCCCAACATGCTGTCGGCCTGCGGGCTGGGCTTGCCCGCAAGGAGCGCAGCACGCCGGACACACACATCAAATGCTTCCTGAAAGAGCCCTCGCTCGTCCAACTGCGCGAGCTCCTCCCTGCTCTTACTATCCCGCTCGCTCTCCCAGCGAGCGCCCGCGATTCGCGCCCCACCCGCCAAAACGCTCGCAACAAGGACCGCGACCACGATCCATTTCATTTTCCTTACCATGACCGTGCCCGGCGCACGTTGCAACCAGGTTACTGCTTTACGCTGCTACGACCGCGAGCTTTCGTATCGCGCAGCGCTGCCAACTACCTTGCCTTTTGCACGCGCCGGCAGGCGCTGGGCCACAGTCGACCGCGTCGGTCGAAGCTACGACCCCGAACACCGGCAATCTGCCCACGCTGGCAATCTTCTCGCATCCGAAAGCAGCAGCTTGCCAGCTCGAGACTCTCAGTCCACATCGGCAGCATCGACCGGGCGAGGCTCCGACAGCGGTTCATAGTGGAAAACCAGCCTTCCCTCGCGCGCGTCAATTTCCACCCGCCCACCGCGCTGCAGTTGCCCGAAGAGAATTTCGTCCGCCAGTACCCGTTTGATTTCGGTTTGAATCAATCTGGCCATGGGCCGAGCACCAAAGGTGCGGTCGTAACCCTTTTCGGCCAGGTATTTCCGCGCTGCTGGCGTGATTTGCAGAAACACCCTGCGCTCGTTCAACTGGGCGTCGAGTTGCGCAATGAACTTATCCACCACCCGCTCGATCACTTCGGGGCTCAGGGGTTTAAAGTGAATGATCGCGTCCAAGCGGTTGCGGAATTCTGGACTAAAGAGCCGCTCCAACGCTTCTTGCGCTTTGTGTGCGTTGCTCCGAGCGCCAAAACCGATCGGATTCGTGGCCATTTCCTGTGCGCCCGCGTTCGTGGTCATAATCAGAATCACGTTGCGGAAATCTGCTTTACGGCCGTTGTTGTCCGTCAACGTGGCGTGGTCCATCACCTGCAACAAGATGTTGAACAGGTTCGGATGCGCTTTCTCAATCTCGTCCAACAACAGCACCGCATGGGGCGACTTGCGGATCGCGTCGGTCAGCAACCCGCCCTGATCAAAGCCTACATATCCCGGAGGGGCACCAATTAGACGCGATACCGTGTGCGCCTCCATGTATTCGCTCATATCAAAGCGGATGAACTCAACTCCAAGGGTCGATGCCAACTGCTTGGCCACCTCGGTTTTTCCTACGCCAGTGGGCCCGGCAAACAAAAAGCAGCCGACCGGCTTTTCAGGCTGCCCGAGTCCGGCGCGCGCCAGCTTGATCGCAGAGGCAAGAGTGTGGATCGCTTCGTCCTGCCCGAAGACCGAGAGCTTCAAGTCGCGCTCCAGCGTCTGCAGCCGTTCACGATCAGACAACGAAACCGAACGCGGAGGAATCTTCGCCATTTGCGCGACCACTTGTTCCACGTCCTTGACCCGCACCACTCGACGGCGACTGTTGGGGCCCCCTTCGGCCTGTAACTTGGCGCCTGCCTCGTCGATCACGTCGAGTGCTTTATCCGGCAGGTGGCGGTCGTTGATGTAGCGGGCCGCGAGTTCGACTGCCGCTTTCAGTGCACCGCGCGTGTAGGTCACCCCGTGGTGGCGCTCGTAATACTTCTTTAGGCCACGCACGATCTCCAACGTTTGCTCCACGGTGGGTTCAGCGATTTCAATTTTTTGGAACCGGCGCGCCAAGGCCCGGTCGCGCTCGAAGTAATTCTTGTAGTCCTGGTACGTGGTCGCCCCGATGCAACGGATCTCCCCGGATTGCAGTGCAGGTTTGAGAATGTTCGAAGCATCGAGCGACCCGCCGCTCGCAGCGCCTGCGCCCACCAAGGTATGGATCTCGTCGATGAACAAAATCGCGTTGCTTTGCTTCTTGAGCGCGGAGATGACACCCTTTAACCGCTGCTCGAAATCACCACGGAAACGGGTGCCAGCGAGCAAAGCCCCCATGTCCAGCGCGTAAATTTTCGCGTTCTGTAATGACCGGGGAACGTCCCCTTTGTGGATCATCAGCGCCAAACCTTCTGCCAGCGCCGTTTTACCCACTCCGGGCTCTCCCACGAACACGGGATTGTTCTTCCGCCGCCGGCACAAGACATGAGCGGTACGGGCGAGTTCACGCTCTCGACCGATAATCGGATCGATCTTCCCTGCCGCCGCCTTGGCCACCAACTCCGTGGTGAACAAGGCCAGCGGGTCCCGCCCCCGCTTGGATTCACCGTCGAAGTCTTGATCGTCGTCCTCTTCGTCATCGCCCAACGGCAGGCGGGACAAATTCTCCTCACCGATCTTGGACACCCCGTGGGAGATGTAATTGAGCACATCCAGCCGTGTAATCCCCTGTTGCTCCATAAAATAAGCGGCATGCGAATCCGGCTCGCGAAATATCGCGACCAAAACATTCCGCGCCTGAATTTCTTCCTTGCCGGCGGACTGCACGTGCGCCGCGGCCCGCTGCAACACTCGCTGAAAGCCGGTAGTCTGCTGCGGTTGCACGGGTAACCCCTCGGGGACACGCTCCAAGTGGCGATCGAAAAACGTCTCCAAAGCACGCTTCAACGCGTCAACATCGCCCCCGCAGTGGCGAATGATGTCGATAATGTCCTCGTCGTGGAGCAGCGCGTAAAGGAGGTGCTCGATGCACACGAACTCATGCCGCCGCCGGCGAGCTTCGTTAAACGCCAGCGCCAAGGAAATTTCTAACTCTCGACTGATGCGCATCCGTCACGCCTCCTCGATGCTGCAACGTAGCGGGTACTCGTGTTGGCGCGCCAGTGCTTCGACCTGAGCCACACGAGTTTCTGCCACCTCTCGCGGGTACACGCCGGCCACACCGACGCCGTGGTGATGCACGTGAAGCATGATGCGCACCGCCTCTGCCTCCGAGCGGTGGAACACCGTCATCAACACGTACACGACGAAATCCATGGTCGTGTAGTCGTCGTTGTGCAGCAGCACCTTATAAAGTTTCGGTTGCTGCACTTTCCGCCGGGTTCTTGTCTTCGGGACCGTGGGGACCTCGTCTTCCCACTCAGGTCGCCGTTCACCCATGCCTCGAAGATTAGCACGGGCTTACCTGGGGACAACCAAATTTCACCCGCACCTTTGCTCGCCGTGCGCTCCCTACTTCCAACACTAGCCGATTTACCCCTGCTTCACCGCAGCAATGAAGGCATCGATGTCTTCCGGCCCGTTATAAAAGTGAATCCCGAGGTGCAGACACCCCTCGCGATAATTGATCGCAATGTGCCGTTGGTGCAGGCGATGCATCCAGTGCTCAGCATTTTCCCCAGGAGGCGGTTCGAGGAGAAGAATTCCGGACCACAGCTCCCGCTCTCGCGTGCTCCGGATCTTCCAACCGGACTCCGATAGCTCCGCTGCAAGGTAATCGGAGACAGCCCGGATTTGCGCAGCAATCCGCCCAATGCCCAGTTCCATAAGCCACGATACCGAGGCCTCCAGCGCAGAAATTCCTGGGATGTTTCTCGTGCCTTCTTCGAAACACCGAGCGCCGCCTGCGTAAGTCACGTCGTAACTGCTCAGCGGCTCTGCTGGTTCATGTGGATCCACCAAGCTGTTTGCACCGACGTGATACAACCGCATGTGCTCCCGCGCTTCGCGCGCGATGAAGCAAATTCCCACCCCCGGTGGTCCCAGGAGCCACTTCTGGGCACCTGCCGCGGCAACGTCAACCCGCATCGTACGTGCGGAAAACGGCAACGCTCCCCACCCTTGAACCGCATCGCACACCACCCATGCGCCCCGCTCGTGCGCGAGCGCGACCAGTCCGGCGAGGTCATGGCGAAACCCGTTGTAAAACTCCACCCAGCTCACCACGACCCCTCGCGTGCGCTCACCCCACGCTGCAGCAAAATCGTCCGACGTACATGCGCCTGCACTCCGAGGGCGGACCCAACGGACCTCCAGCCCAGCCACGCGCCGACTTAAAAACGGCAACACCGTGGCATAATGGCTGCCCTGCACCAGCAGCACCTCGTCACCAGGTTGCCACGGTAGGCTCTCCGCTGCCCAGAGTAGGCCTTCGGTAGTATTGCGACAAAAGGCGATCTCGTCAGCATCGGCACCGAGAAAGTCGGCGACCCGCTGTCGCGCACGCTCGAGCACGCGTGGGACGTGGAAAATCTCGAACACGATTCCCTCGCGAGCCAACTTGCGCAACACGGCGGTTGCTGCGCTCACCGCGCGGCGCGGGAGCAACCCCATGCCATTCGAGGCGAGGTATACGTAACGTTGGAGCGCAGGAAATTCGGCGCGAATTTCGGCAAGCTCTCGAGCATCAAAAGGCTGGTCTGCCACAACCGAACCCCGACTGTCGCCCTCGTACCCCACCCAACGTGGGCTGCGAGAGTCTTCCTTCTCAAGCTACGAGCGTAACTCTACACAGGCAACGCAACCAACCCGCCGCCGTCAACCACCAACGTATGACCGGTGATCCAACTCGCAGCGTCCGATGCGAGGTAAAGGGCGGCATAGGCGACATCTTCCGGCGTGCCGAGGCGTTTCAGCGGATATCGCTCGGCAACCAAAGCGCCACGTCCTTCGTCCCAAAGCAGCCGCGCAAAATCAGTCTGCACTAAGCCGGGAGCGATGGCGTTCACGCGCACCCGCGGCCCGAGTTCAGCGGCGAGCTGCCGAGTCAAATGAATCAGCGCCGCTTTGGTCACATTGTAAACCCCCAGGAGCGGACTGGTCTGCAATCCTCCCACTGAGGAAATGTTGAGCACAACACCGCCGTGTTCCTTCATCCAAAAGCGCCAACAGAGTTGGGTCCAGATGAACGGCCCGCGCAAGTTCACTTGAACGGTTTTGTCGAACCGAGGCAAGTCTGCCTCGATCAGCGGCCCGGCGTACGGATTGGTTGCCGCGTTGTTCACCAAGATATCCACCGCACCAAAGCGCTCCAAGGCGAATTCCACGCATGCTTGCGCTTGCTCGGGCTCACCCGCATGGGCAGCGCAGTATGCAACGTCTGACCCAATCTCTTTCGCAGCGTGCACGAGCTCGTCCGCCTTGCGCGCCGAAATCACCACCTGAGCACCAGCATCATGGAAAGCCCGTGCAATCGCTTTGCCGATTCCCCGCGATCCACCCGTGATCAGCGCAACCTTACCGTCCAACCGCAGCTCCATCGGTCCAACCTCAATCAACTAAGCCTCGCTGCTCCAAGCGGGCCCAAGTGTCCTTCAGCGTTACTGTGCGATTCAAGACGAGCTTGCCCAAACGCTGACTATCCGGATCCACGCAAAAATAACCGAGGCGCTCCAACTGCAGGCGTTCACCCGGCTTCGCCTCCGCCAGGGCTGGCTCTACCCACGCATTAGAGATGACCCGCAGAGAATCTGGATTGAGGAAATTCTTGTAATCCACGTCCTCTTTTTCCGCCGCCGGGTTTTCCACGGTAAAGAGACGGTCATATAGACGCACCTCCGCCGGGATCGCGTGCGCCGCGGATACCCAATGCAACGTCGCCTTCACCTTTCTTCCGTCAGGGGTGTCCCCACCGCGCGTTGCTGGGTCGTAGGTGCAACGCAACTCAATGACCTCGCCCCGAGCATTTTTTACCACTTCCTTGCAGGTAATCAGATATCCATAACGTAAACGAACCTCACGGCCCGGAGCTAAGCGAAAGAACTTTTTGGGCGGATCCTCGCGAAAATCATCAGCCTCGATCCATAGCTCTCGGGAAAACGGAACTTTGCGCGTTCCCGCCGATGGATCCTCCGGGTTGTTAATCGCGTCCATCCGCTCGACTAGGTTGGGCGGATAGTTTTCGATGACAACCTTTAAGGGATTCAAAACCCCCATGAAGCGCGGAGCACGGCGATTCAGGTCTTCACGGATGCAATGCTCGAGTAACGCGATATCAACTAAAGAGTCCCGCTTCGCGATTCCAATGCGCCGACAAAAATCACGGATGGCCTCGGGCGGCACCCCCCGGCGTCGCAAGCCCGCTAAGGTCGGCATCCGCGGATCATCCCATCCATGTACGTACCCGCCTTCCACGAGTTCGATCAGCTTTCGTTTGCTTAGAACCGTGTAGCTCAAGTTCAGCCGGGCAAACTCGATTTGCCGGGGATGGCACGGAGTTTCGAGGGTGTCCAAAATCCAATCATACAACGGCCGGTGATCCTCAAACTCCAGAGTGCACAGCGAATGCGTGACGCCCTCGACCATGTCCGAAAGGGGATGGGCAAAATCGTACGTCGGGTAAATGCACCACTTCGCTCCCGTGCGATGATGCGGAACGTGCTTGATCCGGTACAAGACTGGGTCGCGCAAATTCAGGTTCGGAGAGGCCATGTCGATCTTCGCCCGCAGGACGCACTCGCCTTCCCGGAACTTCCCCGCCCTCATGGCCTCAAAGAGGCGCAGATTTTCCTCTACACTCCGATTGCGATACGGGCTCTCCCGTCCCGGTTCCGTCAATGTTCCCCGGTACTGGCGAATCTCGTCGGTACTCAGATGGCACACATAGGCTTTGCCTCGCCGGATCAACTCCACGGCATACCCGTAGAGCTGCTCGAAGTAGTCGGAGGCGAAAAACAACTTGTCGCCCCAGTCGTAACCCAGCCACCGAACATCCTCTAAAATCGCCTCGACGTACTCCTTGTCCTCCTTTTCGGGGTTCGTGTCGTCAAAGCGCATGTGGCACACACCGCCGAACTCCTGCGCAACACCGAAGTTCAGGCAAATCGACTTTGCATGGCCAATGTGCAAGTACCCATTCGGCTCCGGTGGAAAACGCGTCACCACCCGACCCCCGTTTTTGCCCGTGCGCACGTCTTCGGCAATGATTTCTCGAATGAAATCTCGTGGAGGTGCCGTGGCTTTGACGCTCCCCGCCGTCACATCTGCTCGCTCCATAAGGCTGTCCTGCTCATAGGGAGGTTACCGAGAACGGTCAACGCCGGGCTTGCCTTGACCGCAGAACTCGACCACTAACCGCGGCCATGAACACCATTCAGATTGAAGACGTGGACGCCGTCCGCATCCTTACGCTGAACCGCCCGCCCGCGAATGCTATTGAAGAACAGTTGCTTTCGGACCTCCAGGACGCTTTACACGAGGCACAGTCCCACTCCCAGGTGCGCGCTTTGGTTGTCACCGGAGCTGGTTCGTTTTTTAGTGCGGGCTTCGATTTCCGAGCACCACGGCGCAGCGAGGAACAAGCGGCAGCCTTTTACCGCCTGTACCGCGATACACACGTGAGCCTACTGTCCTTTCCCAAGCCAACTGTTGCCTGGGTGCAGGGGCATGCGATTGCTGGGGGCTTGGTGCTGGCTCTCGCGTGCGATTATCGGTTGGGGGTGCAAGGAAACTATCGGATTGGGTTAAACGAGATCGCCGTCGGGGCGGCTTACCCACGAGCGGCCCTGGAAATCATTCGGCTTCGTTTGTCCCATGCTCGGGCGGCGGAACTCATGCTAGGTGCTGCGCTCTACCCGGCCACGGAGGCAATCCGTCTCGGTGTTGTCGATGAACTCCTTTCCCCAGAGGGTGCGCGCGACACGGTGCTGCGGCGCGCCGCGCGGCTCGGCGCGTTTCCCGCAGAAGCGTATGCCCACACGAAACGTGCACTCGTTGGGCCGGCTGTACAGGCCATCCTCGCGGAGACGGAAGACGAGGCGCGCGATACTCGTGCGGTGTGGCAATCCCCCGAGGGCCGTGCCGCGCGCCACCGACAATGCGAGCGGTTGCTCTCTCGCTGAGGCCAACTAAAGCGCAGGCCACGTTTACGGCTCCACTGCGTGGAGGTTCGTGTTCGCGGGAACGTCCAGCCACACCTGCCTCGCTCCCGTTCCCGGCCAACTCACTTCGACACGGTCCACCAAGGTCATATCGCCCAACCCAAAATGTGCCGTGAACTCATTGTGGCCGAGGTAGTTGCTGCCGCCATCGATTTCCCGCACTTGCGGCACCCCGCCACGATGGACCCACACGCGCGCCCGTGCACCAATTCCAGCACGATTCCAGCTCGTGCCCGTGACCTTGATCTTGAGCCACTTGCGTCGGCTCCCGCAGTCATTTCGAAACAACAATGGGTGGTCCGAGTTGTTGGCGATGAAGAGGTCTAGATCTCCGTCGATGTCGTAATCCCAAACCACAA
The DNA here is from genome assembly GCA_026415395.1 of Candidatus Binatia bacterium. Classification (NCBI taxonomy): domain Bacteria; phylum Candidatus Binatota; class Binatia (SeqCode); species Binatia bacterium. The sequence goes on from JAOAHD010000017.1 coordinate 226,912, forward strand.
CAGCGCGGTTCTGCCGATCGTCGATTAAGCCCCAAGCTTCCCCCACCTCACGCATGGTGCCACCAACATTCTCCCACACCCGGAGCCGATCCCGTTCATAGTCGTCGTCCAGCTCGCTCATCCCGAGCTCGTCCAGCACCGGAAAGCGAGCGCCGTTGCCGACAACCAAATCGAGGTCGCCGTCGTTGTCCGCATCCCAAAACGTCGCACCCCACCCCCAACCGGCATTGCGGACTCCCCACTGGTCCGTGACATCGGCAAATCGGCGCTTGCCAACGTTGCGGAACAACCGGTTGCCACTCGTACCCCAAAAGCAGCCCTCTGGCCCCTGGCAGCGTGCGAGAGGATCCCAAATCGAACTCACAAACCAGTCGAGCAAACCGTCGCCATCCACATCGCCCACAGCAGATCCCATACCGTTTTCATCCGTACCTACACCTGCTGCAACCGTTCCATCCAGAAACGTTCCGTCTTGCCGGTTCCAAAATAAGCGGCTGGTTCCAAAGTCAGAGGCCACAAGAAGATCCGGCCAACCGTCCTCGTCGAGGTCGGTAAAGCGAGAGGCGAACGAAAATCCAAACCCGAGATCGGCACGAAGCGGAGGAACGGTATCCAATCGGACCCCGGCTCCCACAGTGACATCGTGAAAGAAACCGGGGCGCGTCAATCCCTCGTTACGCAACAGCCGCGCGTGCGACGGAGCATTGCGACGGTTGTACCCGCGAGGACGCCACTCGGTTACATGGATGTCGAGAAATCCATCGCGATCGTAGTCGCCAAACGCCACGCTGAAACCGTAGTGCGGCTCTTCGGTGAGCACCGCAGCACCGCGGGCGAGCCCTTCTTCGGTAAAGTGGCCACTGCCGTCGTTGACGAACAAGAAATGGCGGCGCTGGTCCGGGCCAACCGCCGTCGCGTACAAATCAAGGTCCGCGTCGTTGTCGATGTCTCCCCACGCCACCCCATTCATGCGGGTTTCGGGGACGACAAGACCAGCTCGTTCTGCCACCTCTTCGAAGCTTCCGTCACCGCGGTTGCGGAATAGCAAAAGGGAAGGCTCGTCGAGCCTACTCACAACGAGGTCCACTCGCCCGTCACCGTCAAAGTCGCCCGCGGCCGCGCCGCCAGAGAAGTAAAACTGCTCGTAAAAAGGGGCTGGCGAGGGCACAGTGTAGTGCACGTAATCCAAACCCACCTCTCGGCTGACTTCCGTGAAACAAGGCTGTCGTTCGATGAGGCGGGTCGCCGTCGCGCTTGGGGAAGCTGTCGGGGTCGCTGTGTTTGTCGGCAGAATGATCAGCGGCGTCGCAGTCCTCGTAGCCCGAGGCGTGCACCCCTGCAGCAGCGCGTTGACCCCTAGCACGATCTCCTCGATAGTTACTCGGCGATCCCCGTCGATATCCGCCGCAACGCACGCCTCCGGCCCTACGAGTTGCAAAGCAATCCGTACACTGCGGATCAGTTCGTCGACGGTGACTATGCGATCGCCATCGCAATCCCCCACACAAGCGTCTTCGGACCCAAGGTCGACGGCCATCGTGTCTCGCAGCGAGGCAGCCAGCGCGACCAAGCTACGAAGCGCCAATGCAACGATCCGGCGCGCGAGCTGGCGATGCCTCGCCACAAACCGCATAGCTCGCTTTTACTCCGACCCGTTACTGTTTGTCTACAATTCGTGCGACCGCCACGGACTTTCGAGGCGCAAGCTCCAGGGCACCGTGGCCCGCACTGGCACGAGCGCAGCACAGCGGAGGCAAGGCCTCCAACCTGCGTCATTGGGAGGGCAGAACCTGATACACCCAGTGCCCGAACGGGGCGGGCCGCGCCTCGGGACGCTTGCGGATGTTGTAATAGTCGATGCTGGCCTGCAGGTGCCTGCGAAGTTCGTCTCGATCGCGACGAGGAATGCCCTCTGGCCGCTCCCGAACCAAGTCTAGGAAGTAGTTCGTGTACAGATAGGCGGCCCATCCAGGTGAGACCTCACCCGTGGCAGCGCGCTCGGAGAGCATCAGATAGTAGTCCCAGAGTTCCGGAACGAGTTGCGGCGGCGCTGGGCTCAACAAGAGAATCTCGTGCACGGTTCGAATCGTCTCATGGGCAACGGTCGACGCGGGTGGCGCCGCCAGATCCGGCGTGGGCTCGCGCCACCGCCCCTCTTGGGCGAGGGCTGGCGTTCTACCGAGAGAGCCAGAACCCAGCACCGCCACGAGAGCGAGGCTACGAACTGCAAGGGCGAAGAACCTCATTGTAGGCTCTTAACAACAACCCCAGCGCCCTCGTCAATACAGGAGAGGCCGATCGGCAGGTGCGGTGGGCGTAGGCCGTCAGCCCTCCTACCGAACCCACCGACCGGCGCATGCAAATTTCAAACGATCTGCCGCAGTTCAGTGAGCCAACTTATACAGCTCCACGGCGTTGCCCGCACAAATCGCGTATCGCTCTTCTTCGGGGACCCCGGAGAACATCTCGTTCGCAAGCTTGCGGGTGTAAGGCCAATCACAAATGTGGTGCGGATAATCGGTAGACCACATCATGTTTTTAATCCCAACTGCATGACGGTTCCGGACGCCGTAAAAGTCTTGAACGAACGTAACCAACCAGTTGCGGTGGAAGTATTCGCTCGGCAGCATCTGCAGTTCCACCTTGGCCCAAGCACGGTTGCGGAAGTAGCGGTCGTCCAGTTGCTCGAGGAAGAACGGCACCCACCCTGCGCCCGCCTCCACAGAGATGAACTTGAGGCGTGGGAAGCGATCGAACAACCCGGACAAGATGGTTTCCGCGATGATGTTCGGCATGGTGTCCAAACCTGCGCAGGCGTACCCCACGATGGTTTTCGCACCCGTGCTCAGTAAGCCTTGCCCCTCCATCATCCCGGTGCTCACTTGCGCTTTGCCGCTTTGCTTCGATGCCACTCCGAGATGGATACTCACCGGCATCTCCAGCTTCTCAGCCTCAGCCCAAAAGGCATTGTCATCGACCGTCAGCGCTGGCGCCCCGCTTGGCCAACTGGAGAGGATCACACCTCTCATCCCAAGCTGCTTTGCACGGCGCATCTCGGCAATCATTTCCTCCACACCCAGGTTCGGCATTTGTGCCAGACCAATGAGCCGCGTGGGGTCAGCCGCCATGAACTCCTTCGCCATCCAATTGTTGTACGCCTGAATCCCTGCTTTGTGGAACTCCGGATCGTCGTCGAGCATGAAATGGCGCATGGTGCGCTGCGAAGGGTACAACACTTCGGCGTCAACACCGTCGATATCCTGCTCTTTCAGTCGCTCCGAACCAATGAACGCGCCTTTGTTGACCTTATCGTACCGGGCCCCAGTCCACTTAAATTGATCGTACGTTCGCCCGGGATACGTGGTCACCAAACCAAGGGGCACCGGAGGCGTGCCCGGGCGATACTGCCACGCGTCACCCCCTTCGGAATCCTTTACGAGCTTCGGCGCCTTCGGCAAAAATTCCCGTGGCAACCATTTCTCCCATAAATCCGGGGGCTCCACGATGTGAGAATCCGCCGAAATGAACTGATACTTTCGTTGTACCTCCATTGTTCTTCCCTCCTCTCGCGGCGTTATTTTCTTACACCGCCGATCTGTTGCGTTCGTAGGCGGAGTACCATAGGAGAACGTGCACCGAAGGTCTGTGACCGATGTCACACAAGGCCCCGATCACCATCGACCCAGCAATCCGCGCTAGTTGGGCAACCGACTGGGGTTTACCCGCGCCGGCAATCGAGCACCTCATGGAAGCCGCCACGTATCGCACTTACCCGCCGCGCACTTCGATTTTGCCGCAAGGCAGCTCCCGCAGTACGGTGTTCTTCGTTTTGCAGGGAGAGGTCAGTGTGTCGGTCTATTTGCCGGACGGCCGGCGCGTCCTTTGCGCGCTTTACCAACCGGGGACCATCTTCGGTTTTCCTTTGGTCGACAAGGAGCGCCCGCGTTGGAGCTCGGCTGACGCCTTTACCGAAGCCAAGCTGGCGCTGGTGTCGCGTGGCCACTTCGAGCGCGTCCTCCACACGCTGCCCGCAGGTGTGGTTGCCGATTTCTTCAATCGGCTGCTGATGCGGCAAGCTCGCTTTGCGATGCGGCTGCTCCACTGCATGGTGCTCGACCTGCCAGGGCGCTTGGCGCTCGCGTTGATCGAACTCGCTGATGCATTTGGGCAACCTTCAGCAGAGGGTCTCCAAATTACCCTTCCACTGACCCACGAACATCTCGCCGAAATGGTTGGCGCCTCTCGCGAGCGCGTGAGCAAGGCAATGGCCGAATTCGCCCACCGAGGCATTCTCCAGTACAAACGCTACTCGATTACCTTGCGCGATCTCGATGCACTCCGGCGAGCGGCAACCCCGCGGGCCAATCCGTTGGCCTGATTAGGGGGTTAGATCACCTCGGCGTGGGGCCAGTTGGCTCGCAACCCTGAGCCACTCCACAACCGCAGCGAACAACCCATTCCCGCCAGCTCGTTCATCGTCGGCAGTGAGCACGTCCAGATGCACGTAATTCTCCATCAGCATGGTGCGGAAGCCATCCGCAACTCGATCGCGGGCCACCCCGCTCCGTAGCGCGGGGGCGAGAGAATCCCGATAAGGGCGCAGACGCTCCAAGTTAGCCAGCAACCCGCGGCTACCCCCAACCGCAAACACCGGCACATCGACGCGAGCGTTCTCAGTTACCGCCAACCCATGCTGATCGAGCCGCCAATCCTCGCTTCGGCTCACGTTCAAACCGGTGACCACGCCGACGTCCAAGGTCAGTCGAGCCGGAAAGTACCATTCAATAAAGTTCGTCGGACCACGAAATAGGAGCCCCCCAAAGGTTTCGAGCCGCGTCGGGTCGACACGCCCCGGATCATCGGCTGCGGCGTCGCTCCAGGTGTAGGTCGCGCTCGCGTCTAGCGGCGCCAGGAGGTTTCCCACCGCGCCGAGCAGCTGGCTCAAGAGCCCTGCATTGGGATTCGGTCCCACCGTGCCTCCGGTTGCGCTCCCGACGGACACCCGCGCGAAGGCCAGGGGCTGGAAATCGTTGTCAAACCCAAACCCCAAGGCAGCACGATTCGTGGCAGGGGGGATCACCGTCGAGCCAAACAGCAAAGTGAAAAAGCCGCGATACAGATCGGCATCGGGTGAAATGGTATTCGCTTGCCCAAACTCAGGAGCTGCCCGCATCCCTAGAATTTCTGCGGTCACGAAGAGATCCGTAGAAACGAAGGGCTCCAGCGAACTCACCGGATTCCCGTTGCGCAAGCTCTGTAAGCTTACTCGGCTCAATCCGCCCGGCACTCCGGTAGTTTCGTACGCTTGCTGCGATGGCGGTGTGGCGCCCGCATTGGGTGCGCCTTCCAATAGGATCAAGCCCGAGAGCAGCTCGAAACCGGCGTATGGGCCAAAATCCCATGCTGCGAAGATTGGCGCGATCGAGGCCCCAAGCGAGTGACCAGCAAGGAAAATCGCCGCGCGTGGGTAGCGCCGCCACACCTCGCGTAGGAGCGCATGCAAATCCTCAATGTGCACCCGTAAACCCCACTCCGAGAGAAACCGAAGCTGCTCCGCCCGTAGGAAACCTTGGAAGCGCTTACCCGCAACTTCGGCACCCTGAAAGTAATACGCTTTGGCGATGTCAGGATTCTTCTCGCGCTCAGCCTGATCGAGGCCCCAATGATCCTCTAGCGCATTCGAGCGCCGATCCACGGCCCACAAGGCAATACGCCCATCGCTACGGGCAATGAGTCGTCGAGCTAAGTAGTCAAAGTCGTTCGCCCCTCCCAAAAACCCCGGCACGCAAACGACCACGAACTGCACGTCCCCATCCCCCCTGCTCGGGTGCTGATAAACAAGTGCCCGAGCAAAGTTGAGCTCAGCGGGGGTCGCGGTACCCGTCACTGGGTTCGGAGGCGGCACCGCCCCAGGAACCAAGACCAACTGGGGGCTGACTTCCGGACGGCTGGCTGCACCCTCACCATCGTCGCCGCACCCCCACACGCCCCCCAAGCTTGCCACGATTGCTGCCGCGACCACCACTCGTGCTGTCATCTCATCGCTCCTCAGCTTTTTGTGCCCTTTGTTCCGAATCCAAACAAGGCATACCCGCTGAGAAGCGCAGCCGGCCCATTACACCCGCGCCCCCCGCACAAGCGTCCCCGGGGGCGCCCGCAACATGCTGCCGCACCAGGCGGGCTCCTGGCCTCTGGGGCCGGGCGCCCGAGTACAAGCTAACGAAGGTGGGAAGTACCGTTTGGGGGCCTTAGCCCGCGGTACAGGTTTGCGCGCTCCTCACGGAGTTCGGCAAGCCGGCGCTCCGCATCCCGGACCATCCGAGGGCGGTAGTTCAGCAAGTAGTACGCGCCGATGATGACCGCGATCAGCGCAAGCCCGTGATCGGGGTGGATCTCCAAGTACTCCAGCACCGTACGAACAACCTCGCTCATCGATCCTCCGAGCTGACGATGCCGTTTTTCGAGCCAAAACTATGCCCACTTGTGTCAGTCCACCGGGTTGAATAGTGGCACCTTACGTGTCTGACTCGTGGCGCAAAATGACAAATTTTGTCTGCCATTTTGTTGCCATTCTTCTCACTTGCTGTGCGCTTTCCGCAATCTGCTTTGCAGCTCCTCCGAGCCATCATCCCGATGTCACCGAGGCGCAGCCGACGCCGGAACTGGTTCCGCCCCAAGAACAACAAACCCTGCCTCGCCAGGGCAGGGGTGCGCTCTACACCATTGTGGTCGGCCGTGAGCTGATCCACGAAGTAGCTGCCGGCGACACTCCTGCGGGTCTTGCCAAACGCTACGGTGTTCGCCTCCATACGGTTTTGCGTCGTAACGGGATCCGTGATCCCCGTCGGCTGCGCATCGGGCAACGGTTGGTTTTATCGAACCGCCACATCGTTCCCGCAAGCTTTGCCAACGGCTTGGTAGTGGATCTCCCCCTGTTAAGCCTTTATTGGCTCCACGAGGGACGGGTTGTTGCGAATTTCCCCATCGCCGCTGGCCGCCCAGCTTGGGAAACGCCGCCGGGAATGTACCGCATCATCGGGCGTCGTCGTAACCCCACCTGGTATGTGCCGGTGTCGATTCAACGGGAAATGCAAGCCGCTGGTCTGCGAGTACGGAAACGTGTTCTACCAGGTCCCGATAACCCCCTGGGCAAATACTGGATCCAGCTTTCCGCACCCGGGATTGGACTGCATGGCACCAATGCTCCGTGGAGCGTTGGGCGCTATGCGACACATGGTTGCATCCGCCTGCATGAGGAGCACATCGAAGAGCTCTTCACCAAAGTGCCAGACGGGACGCCCGTGGCCATCGTTGATGAACCTGTTCGCCTCGCGCGTACTCCTGACCAAAGGATCTTCTTGGAGGTCCTCGACCGTCCAGAGGTGTGGTCGCCAACCCAGCTCGAGAGTGCTTTGGAACATGCTGGGCTGCGGGCGGAAATTGACTGGCCGCTAGCGCTCCAAGCGTTAACGGGCCGGTGGGGCGTGGCCGTGGATATTACCGCAACCCTGTTGCCTGAGTCAGTCTACTCCCCGGAAACCGACTCTGCGGTTCACCAATCAGGCGAAGCGACGCACTAAGTCGTCCACGACCTCGAGCACTTCTTCCACGGCCACGTTCAGGAAAGCTTGCCGCTGTTCCAAATCGGCATCCGAAAGCTCCGCTGCCTCAGCCGCCAGCGCCTGCTCTACGGGATCGAGCACGGCCCGCACGACCGGCAAACGGCCTTCCCAATCTTGCTCCACCCGCTCCAACAACCCGCGCATGCGCCACCACGCAGAATCCGCAGAATATTCTTGTCCACCGCGGGTCAGCACCTCAGGGAGGGTGAGATCCAAAAACAACGGCAAGAACGCGCCCACGCACGGCGAGCCCAAACACGCCCAGTAAATCGCGTTACGCGTCCCTGCCACAAACTCAGCAATCATGCTCGCTGTGGTGGTGCCGACCGGATCCGCGTGCATGCACACGGTGAAATACTCTGGTTCGCTCGGGTTGACCCCAGCGCGCGGGTTGGTGCGCCCATAATGATCGCGCATCCATTGACGAAGCAACGCCGGCGAGATCTTTCCCTTCGCGCTTCCCAAGAGTTCGCAAGTTCTTCGATGCCGTCCCGAGGAAATCACCGGTGGCACAACCTCAGTGTCCCGATACGCCTTCGCGAAGTCGAAGCGCTCCACCACCTCAGCGGTCCACCAGCCCTGCTCCACAGCGTAGGACACCGTGTCCGGGCCGAGCTCGTCCCAGTCGGTGCCGATGGTTAGGTGGTTGGAAACGCTGGCAACGTCGCGCACCTGCCGCAGCGCCCAGTGCCGCCCCGAAGTCTCCCAAACAAAGGCCTCGTGCGGATCGGCAACGAGGAACGAGTTATGGTACGGCCAGTCTTTGTCCGCGAAGCCCGAGCCCCCTTGGCCGTATGTCGCCAGCAACTCGCTCATGACGCGTACGGCTTCTCGGGCAGTCGTCGCACGCTCGAGACCCAGGCGGACAAGGTCCATACCCAAAAGCCCGGAGGCAGCAACCGGCTCCTTCGTGAACACCGTATGATTGCCAATCACAACCCCATGCTCGTTGAGCCCATGTTCGAAACCCCAGCACCAGTACGGGCGCGATCCTATGACCCGATGCGTGCGTTGCACCTGCGGAACAGAGATGTACGTACAACGAACTTGCTCATCCGCAGCATGCTCTCCCGCCGGGACGTCGCAGAGCGGCTGACATTCCAGGGCAGGGCGATCACTGTTCTTGGCAAACAAGGTGGCCCCAGTGGCCGTTACGGAACTCAAGGCCACTAACGAGTCGCAACTAACGCGCACACCGATCGAACTCATGCTGCCCCCTTAGCTCGTCCACCATTTTGTGGGAACAACGCAAGGGACCGCGCATGACCCGCGCGGCGGGGAATTCCCCTTGGTTTCCGAGCTGCCAGCCGCTCGGCTCCGCGATCGTCCGACATGGCGATGCGGAGTGGGACAGAGTTACCTTGAACGTCGCGAGTGGTCCGGCACAGCGGTGAGAAACCTTGGAGGCGTCGACTGCCGCCGAATTTCAAGGCATGAAGGCAGCCACGAATGAAGAAAAAGGAGGACGTCCGGTGGGAGAGTACGAAACACTACAGGTTGAATGGCAAGGGAGCGTAGGTGTGGTCACTTTACACCGGCCGGAGCGGTTGAACGCTTGGACCCCAACGATGGGCAAGGAACTCGTCGAAGCGTTTCGCGCCTTCGATGCGGACAGCGGCATCCGCGTGGTGGTGCTGGCTGGAGCTGGCCGGGCTTTCTGCTCCGGGGCCGATTTGGACTTCTTCCGTGCACAAGCTCGCAGTGGAGAGAGGGAAGGCGGAGTGACCCGCAGCGAGGACTTCCCCCTGCTGCTCCGTCAGTTCTCGAAACCGACCATTGCCGCTTTACACGGCTACGCCCTCGGCGTCGGTGCAACGATGGCCCTGCTTTGCGACCTACGGATTGCCAGCAGCGAAACGCAAATTGGCTTCCTGTTTGCCCGGTTAGGCTTAATGGCTGAGCTGGGCTCGACCTATCTTCTACCCCGCCTTGTCGGCCTTGCCCGTGCCTGCGAGCTCCTCTTTACAGGGAAAATGTACAGTGCGGAGCAGTGCGCTGCGTGGGGTTTGATTAACCGCGTCGTCCCGCCCGGCCAAGCGCTCGAGCAAGCGTTGGCCCTAGCATCAGAGATCGCCGAGTGTGCGCCGTTATCGCTGCGCCTTACCCGCCAGGCCCTCTACGAGGGGCTGGAAAATTCCTTTCCCGGCCAGCTCCGCTTGGAGTCGCTTTCTCTCCACTATTTATACGGGACGGCGGATCACAAAGAAGCCCTTCAGGCCGCTTCGGAAAAGCGTTCGCCTGTGTTCACCGGCCGTTGAGCCTCCGCGCTACCAAGCACAGCCGTAATCCGGCTCACCCTTGCTCGCTCGGTTTGCGGACTACCGAGGTCTGCTCCCCACCGCACCCTCGATTAAAGCAGCCTCATCAGTTACGAGGCTAGCTATCTTCGGATTCGGCACCCGATATGTTCCGCCGTACGCGCGCAAGGCGATGCCCCCAAGCCCAACGGCCATCACAATAGATTCCCGAAACAGGCGTAAAGACGTCTTACGGTCGCGGTAGGCTACCGACACTGGGACCTCCGTCACCGGGACTCCGAGCTCCCGCGCGGCGAGCAAGAGCTCCAAGTCGAACAGGTAACGTAAGGAACGCACCCTTTGACACAGTTCGATTCCCACCTCCCGTGAAAACGCCTTCAAGCCACACTGCGTATCCGTGATGCGTAGGGGCAAACACCAACGGACACACCGGTTGAAACCTATGCCAATCAAGTGCCGGCGCGCGGCGTAGTTCAGCGCACTCATGCTCACCAACATCTCCGAGCCAGGCAATCGGCGGGATCCAATCACAAAGGGCGCCCCAGCGAGAACGGGCTCGACCACTGCCCGGTAACTGCCTGGCAAAAACGGACCGTCAGCATCCGTGAAACACACCACGGGAAACGACGCCTGCATCACGCCCCGGTACACAGCCCACCCCTTGCCCCGGTTGCACGACGACCGCAGCAACCGCACACCCGCCAAGCTCGAAGCCACACGAGTGGTATCGTCCGTACTCCCATCGTCCACGACCACGATTTCGACGGGGCTGTCCAGTAGAGAGAGTTCGCTCCGAACCTTACGAACCGTCTCGGCCAACTCTTCCGCCGCGTTGTATGCCGGAATGACAACCGAGACCCCGCTTTGCCGACTTTGGCTCATGTGGTCACGAATTCCTTTGCTCGTCGACGTTGTTGCCACGAGCAGATGGACTCTGCAACACGAGTGGCAAGAACCCCTTCTGCTCTCGCACCGAATTCCTCACCCCGGTTCGAGGTACTCTCAGCGCTACGGGTACCGGATGTCCGCTTGCTGCCGCAGGCGGGCCACCAGTTCATCGCGCAAACGCTGGCGTTCGCGCTTGCGCAGCACTGCTTCAATTTTGGTGCGCGCCTCTTCGAGCGGAACGATGCCCGCCTCCCGTTTCCCCTCGACAAGAAACACATGCACGCCATTGCCATGCCGAACGGGCTTTGATGCCTCGCCCGTCGCCAAATCGAACACCACTCGCTCTACTTCAGGGTCCAACTCGCCCGGCCCCACCCAGCCAAGCTCTTCTTCCAATACGCCTTTTACTTCCGCAGGGCCAACCGAGTTCGTCGCCCCAGACAACCATTTCTGCCGAACGACTCCCGCGGCGCGCTCCGCGGCACGCCACCCCTCGGGAGTGGGAGACTGCACCGCTACGAATGCATGCTTCAAGCGAACTTGCCGCGGGTGGCGGAACTCGTCCTGGTTTCGGCGGTAGAAATCATCAACAGCGTGCGACTCCACCCGGACTTCTTTCCATACCACCGTTTCCAAGAATCGCTGCACCACTATTGCCCGCTCGGTATCCCTCTTGAGGTCCGCCAACGTCCAGCCCCGCTCGGCAAGCGCGCGCTGCCATTTTTCTTCCCCACCGAACTTGCCCCTGGACCGTTCGATCTCCTTCTCGACTTCCTCACTGTCCACGTTCACTCCCACCCGCCGGGCCTCTTGATACAGTAGCTCGAAGTCGATCAACGACTCGAGGGCAGATCGTTCCCACTCCTCCCGTTGTGCGCCGCCTTCGCCAGCACCCTTGACTGCCACAATTCCGGCGACGATTTGATCGACGACCTTGCGCGGAATCGGCGCGCCATTCACCACTGCCGCTGGCGCTCCAGCTTCTTGCCCTGCTGCCAGACAGGCTGCGAGTGCCAGCCCTATTACCACGGCCCAGTCGATGCCACTACGACGGAGTGAGTGCAGAACCATACGAATTCCTTACCCGGCGCCCTTAACCCGATTGCCATCGAGGACGAAACTGCTTCGCGGGTTTGCACGGGCATTTGTTGCAAAGCGCAATAATTGCGGGCAGATTGCCGCCACGGCAAATACTTTGAAACGGAGGTGGCTCATGGCCGTGGTGGAGCTGTTGGGCCGTGGACTCTTAGCCATCATTTTTCTGCTCTCAGGGTTCGGCAAAATTATAAAGTTCTCCTCAGTGGCGGAAGACATGGCTCAGCACCGAGTGCCACTTCCAGAAGCCGCTCTCCTCGCCACCATTCTAATCGAGATCTTCGGCGGAGTCGCTATCGCCCTGGGTTTCAAAACACGTGTTGCCGCAGCAGTGGTGGCCGCCTGGCTTGCGGTCGTCACTCTCGTGTACCACACGAGCCTGGTTGTTCCCCAGTCTCAGGACCAAACGATCCACTTTCTCAAAAACCTCGCGATCCTCGGCGGACTTCTCGGGCTCGCCGCACGCGGCCCAGGCAGCATCAGCTTGGATGCCCGGCCGCGCCGGAACCGTCTCGAGGTGTGAGCAGCACAGGAAGCGCGCGCCACATAACAGCAGCAAAGGCGACCAGCCTGTGCCGGATAAACTCCCGCGGGAAGGCGTCATGAAAAGCGCCGGCCGATGCGGCGCCGTGTATGAACCGATCTCCGCCCATGGCCGCTTGCATCCACGCCACTCGCTGCCTAATCGCTGCCCAACATGGCCTGGGAGAGACCGACGGAATTGCGCGTCGCCCTCGTGCAGATGCACTGCGGCAACGACCCATCCGAGAACCTTCGGCGCGCTGTGGAGTTCGTTCGCCAAGCAGGCGACCAGGGTGCTGGGCTGGTGTGTCTCCCGGAGCTGTTTCGTACAACCTACTTTTGCCAGCAAGAAGTTCCGGAGCTGTTCGACCTCGCCGAACCCATTCCCGGGCCCACCACGGATGCACTCGCACGAGCCGCATCGGTGGCACACGTTGCCGTCATCGGCTCCGTGTTCGAGCGCCGTGCTCCTGGCCTTTATCACAACACTGCCGTTGTCTTGGGTGCTGACGGTACGTTAGCCGGTGTCTACCGCAAACTTCACATCCCGCACGATCCCCTTTACTTTGAAAAGTACTACTTCACGCCCGGCGACTTGGGCGTTCGCGTATTTTCTGTGGCCGGTTGGAAGGTGAGTGTGTTGGTTTGCTGGGATCAGTGGTTTCCAGAAGCCGCTCGTCTGGCAGCACTTTCGGGCGCTGAGGTGATACTCTACCCAACCGCAATCGGCTGGCACCCGGCGGAAAAAGCGGAGCACGGAGCCGACCAGTACCAAGCTTGGCAAACCGTGCAACGTGCCCATGCGATCGCCAATGGGATCTACGTTGCCGCCTGTAACCGCGTGGGTATCGATGACCGGCTCGAGTTCTGGGGTGGGTCGTTCGCCTGCGATCCCTTCGGCCGCGTGATTGTGCAGGCGAGCCACGAACGAGAAGAACTCCTGTGGTTCGGCTGCGCTCGAACGGCGATCGAAGACACCCGCCGGAATTGGCCGTTTCTGCGTGACCGCCGGACGGACGCATACAGCGGCCTCCTCAAACGTTTCCTCGACGACAGCGACCTCTGATGCCCCAGACGTTACCTGCCACTCCTGCCGAGCTCGGGTATTGTATGCCCGCTGAGTGGGAACCTCACGAGGCCACGTGGCTTTCCTGGCCGCATAAAGAAGAGTCTTGGCCGGGCTTGTTCGAAAGCGTTCCCCCAGTTTGGGCGGAAATCGTGCGGGCGCTGGTGCCCTTCGAAGAGGTGCGCATTCTCGTGGGCACGGAAGAATTGGAAGAATCAGCGCGCTCCGTTTTGGAACGAGCCCGCGTTCCGTGCGGACGCGTGCGCTTTTTTCGCATCCCGACCAACGATGCATGGGCGAGAGATCACGGACCCATCTTCGTCGTCAACCGCCAACAGCGCCGACTTGCCATTGTCGACTGGGAGTACAACGCCTGGGGCGGCAAGTACCCTCCCTGGGACCTTGATAACGCCGTTCCTACCCGTGTCGCCGAGGCCTTGGAGCTGCCGCTTGCACGTCCAACGATGGTCCTCGAAGGGGGCTCCATCGACGTCAACGGTTGCGGAAGCCTGTTGACGACCGAAGCCTGCTTACTAAATCCAAACCGCAACCCGGGTCTGAGCCGCGAAGCCATCGAACGCCGACTCTGCCAGTACCTCGGCGTCCGACACATCCTCTGGCTGGGGCAGGGAATTGCCGGTGACGACACCGATGGTCACGTGGACGATCTCGCTCGCTTTGTCGGCCCGCGGCGCGTCGTCGCTGTCGCTACCGAAGACCGATCCTCTCCCGACTACCACGCATTGGCGGATAACCTGCGCCGGCTTGAGCATATGCGGGATCAAGACGGCCGTCCGCTTGAAATAGTGCGGCTCCCGCTGCCCGAGCCGGTGTTCTACGAGGGCCAACAACTGCCGGCGAGTTACGCCAACTTTTACATCGCCAACGGCACCGTGTTGGTGCCAACCTTTGGCGTGCCGCAAGATGACGAGGCGCTCTCAATTCTACAGAGCGTGTTCCCCGAGCGCCGCGTCGTCGGCATTCATGCGCGTGAGCTGATTTGGGGCTTAGGCGCGATCCATTGTGTCACCCAACAACAGCCTCGAGTCTGAACCCCGCTCGCCTCACAGCAGCGATGGCCCGGCGGTTGCCACGGGCAGAGCTCCGGTCACAAAAAAGCTGTGCGCACCGGTGTCCGACAACGTAGCAACCACCTCAGGGAGGGAAGACGGCCGTTCGCTAAAGAGCAAGACCGCTAGCTGGACCGTTTCCACACCGGCACTGAGCCCCAGGTCCTGTTTCGGGACATCGAGGGCGTAGTCCACCAGTTGCCCCTCTGCCAACGCCCGACCCGGATCCAACAAGTGCCATGGAGCCCCTTCTTGCGCAGCTCGAACCGCTACCATGCTGATGAATGCCTCCTCGCCCCGCAAGGCTCCAACTTGAAGAACGAACTGGAGCACGCACCTCTCCCTCGTCAGCGCACAGCGCAACGCGACTCCCGCCGGCGTGAAGAGTACGTCGTCGCCAGAGGTTGCATTAGCCGGCGTTTCGTTCTCCAGCGGGCACACCTGCTGACCAGTCGCCGCCAACACAACACACCGCCGCTCTTGCAATGCCGCCGCAATCGCCTGCTCTTCCCTTGCCCGGAGATCGAATCCGCTCGAACCACTGCCGCCACCACAGCCGCCTATGCTGCCACTACCAAACAAGCCCAAGAGTATCAGCAACACATGCAGCATCTTCATGTCCAGACTCCTCAAATACTGGTGGCTGCAACCAACACGTTGAGAAACTGTGTTTCCGGGGATTCGTCCGCCGCGAACTCCTGCGCGAGCGCGCGCAGCGCGGTATCGAGCCGCTCTTGAAACTCGCTCAAGCGCGCTTTCTCGATGTGGAGAAAGTGATTACGCAGATACGTCTCTGTGCCGCCATCGCTGAGTGCCAGCTTGTCCAACAACGCCTTCGCAAAAAGCGCACAAAACTCCATGGCCAGAGCAGCTCTTTCCTCGCGGTCTCGGGCTACATAGTGTCGCCCTTTCCTGCGCACGCGCCCCTTCTGCACCTCCACCAACCCTCGCTCGCGCAGCAATTGTTCTACCTTCTCGGCAATCGCTTTGCTGCCCGCGGACCGCTGCTTCGACCGCCGCGCTCCGCGCCGCTCTTCGTGCTCAAATCCGCGGCGCCACTCGGCAAGCGCGATCCAACTGCCGTCATCTGGCAAGGCAGCAATGGCTTGGCTGACCCGCACGGCTAATTCCGCATCGGTAATGCCCTCCACGGCGCGGGGTGCCGCCAGTACTCGGCGCAACTCTTTGCCGAAAGCGTGCAGCATCCGGTCGCGCCAAAGCAGCGCGAGCAACGGATGAGGATCTTCCCCCCGAACCGCTGCCAGCCTGCGCACCAAAGCTTCGCTCGGAAAACGTTTGCCGTTTTCGATGTAGCTCAACATTACTGGATCGATCGTTCCGCCCAGAACTTCCTCGGCGAAGCGACGCACCGTGTACTGCCGCCCCATGAGGACGCGCGTTTCGTAAAACACGTCCTTGATTTGCCGAAACTTGCCCTGCACAGTCGTCCGCATGGTGGTGCGCTTACACAGCCTAATCGGTGCACTTTAAAAAACAAGTTTTGTTTGTTGGTGCAACCGCGCCCACCGGAGCGCGGCTCAGGCCATGGCCGCCCGGGAGCGCACCGCGCGGCGAGGGAAGCCAGCATCGTACTCGCGCTGCCAACCCTGTCGGGCGTGCGGAAAGTAACGGGCGAACCCGGGCAACCATGGCAGAGCCAACTGCCCCGCCATCACTGCGGCCCGAAACAGTTGCTCTTGCCACGACGACCAAGCAAAGCCATATCGCTGCCGCAGCACCTCGGGAAGGAGGCCGACAGACAACAAACGCACCGGGGGCATGGCTCCGCGCAACCAAATGGGCTGCGTCGGCTGCAAAATGGCGCTCGCAATTGCCCGCGCTTGCGCGGTCACAGTCAGCACATCGCCTGCGAGCATCTCTTGCATGTAGCTCTCAAATTTCGACCAAGTGGGCGGAATCGCTGCACTCGGGATACCGAGGAGCCGCGCAATGACCTTGGATTCCTCGTAGTACTTCTCTTGCTCCTCCTGCGCCAAAGGGCGCACAAACATTCCGAATATCCGTTCCGCCGTGTGCACCAAGGTCGCATGCACCCACAGCATCAACGCCGGATCCGAAGCACGGTAGGGCGTGCCTACGGCAAACGGTCCCGCTTGCACCGCGAGTCGCCCGCGCACCTTGGCATGACGACGCTCGATTTCGCGCACAGCGCGAATTGCATCCGCAGCCGGCGCGAAAGTAATCGTGAGCATGAGATCGAGCGTCCGGTAAAGCCGATCGAGCGGGCGCTCCTGAAAGTTACTGTGATCGGCCACCCCTGCCGCCACCAACGGGTGGGCAACCTGCATCAACAGTGCGCAGCCACCCCCAGCCAACAGCACCGCCTCGCGGTTGATGTGCCAGGTAAGCGTATCGGGTCCCAAGAGGCTGCGAGTAAGATCAATCTCCTTCCTGCCCGCCGCGGAGCACAGCCGCTCTCGATCGCTACGTGAAATCCGCTCTACCGGGGCGTTGCGTGCCATGCCGAACCTCCTCCCCACCGGTCCCCCTACCTTAATCAACGCCGCGTTGTCCACTCTCAAATTGCTACGGGACCGTCCGCCGTGAAACCTCTCGGCGTTCCTCAAAACGCACGAGCTCATTGCACCGCGAGGGCTCGTTCTTGTCGCGCAGGCGCCCACACGCACGCCTCCGTGCTGAGGGGGCCCTTTGTTGCACAACCATACTGCCCGTTGCTACGCAGGCCGCACGCCCGACCCGAGACTCCAAAATACTCGGCCCGCTCCGGTGGGGGGTGCACATGGCCAAGGTGGCAGAAGATCAGGTGGAATCCGTCGCAATCGCCGCTGCTCGCAGAGCGGGCGAACACATTCGCCGCGCCTGGTCGCAAGCTCGCCGAGTGGAATACAAGGGGCCAGTCGATTTGGTTACCAACACCGATCGGGAGGCCGAAGAGATCATCGTCTCCCACATTCGAGAGCGCTTTCCGGGACACACCATCGTGGCCGAGGAAACCAGCGGAAGTGCGATGAGTGGGCGGCCGAGCAGCTCCGAGCCGGCTTGGTACGTAGACCCGCTGGACGGCACAGTGAACTTCGTGCACGGAGTTCCCCACTTTGCCGTGTCGATTGCCTTTGGGTACGGCACGCGGATCAATGTGGGCGTCGTCTACGACCCGATGCGCAACGAACTCTTCTCCGCTCGCCGCGGCGGTGGCGCGTTTTTGAACCAGCAGCGCATCTCCGTGTCGACCACGAATGTCCTGCATCAGGCACTGCTCGCGACTGGATTTCCCTACGACCGCCAGCAACGGCCCGACTTTTACGTTGCCTTCTTACGCGACTTCGTTGCCGTGGCTCAGGATGTGCGCCGCTTCGGATCGGCAGCCCTCGATCTGTGTTGGGTGGCCGCGGCTCGGTACGATGGGTTCTGGGAATGGCGCCTTCATGCGTGGGACGTCGCGGCAGGAAGCCTCGTTGTACAAGAGGCGGGAGGGATGGTCAGCACATTCCGGGGGCAGCCTCTAGATTTGTTCGGCGACCAAATTGTTGCCACCAACCTCGCCTTGCATGCACAACTGTGCATTCGCTTGATGAACCGGCTCGACAGCTTTGCGCGCCTGAACCCTTAACCCGGTCGAGACCTCGGCACTGGGTTGCCGGGAACATCGAGACCGGGCAGACCGTCGATACTCCGGAGGTTGTGCCGCAACTGGTAGTCGCGCAAGCCGGCCTCACCCTTGCGCTCGGCCCACTTGACCAATTGTTCACGCTCGCCGACAAACTGGTACACGGGCACGCCGTACCCGCAAGACTGCGCCACCCTCTGCACCCGCACACGAATCATCGCGCGCACTCCCGGCAACGGGGGGAAGCAGGAGCGCAACGCCGCAAAACCAGGGTCACCCGGCTCCAGCACTTCTCCGCGGCCGTACACGCGCACGATTTTGGGCTCTCCCTCAAAGGCACAAAACATCAGGGTGATGCGGCCGTTTTCCTTAAGATGTGCGATCGTCTCCACGCCGCTGCCGGTCAGGTCGAGGTACGCCACCGTACGGTCGTCGAGCACGCGCAGCGAATCCAGTCCCTTCGGAGAAAGGTTCACGTGCCCATTGCGAGCAAGCGGGGCAGTGGCGACAAAAAACACATGCTGTCGCTCGATGAATTCTCTGACTGCAGGCTCGATCCGGTCAGCCGCCATGGCCCTTCATTCGCGCAAATCCCGCCCGAGCACCACCTCACCACCCCACAGCGCGATCAAAAAAGAGAGACTCGTCGAGCAAGGCACTGTCGAGATCAATGACCGCTCCGGGGCTCGCATCAGGAATGTAAGTGCCGTCGCTCAACAAAAAGGCAAATGCCTGCCGAAGGGCTTCGGTCACCGTGATCGTCACCGTATGGCCGTCGAACTCGCCTTGCCCATAATCAGTCATGACGAAGCGCCAAATCCCGCTGCACCCTGACGCACTCATACAACCTCGCGTGAGATTCAAATCTGGAAGCTGCATCGCCAAGGCCAGATCCTCCGTGGTGCGGTTCGGGACCACAGCATCCACAATCCCTTCGTGCATCAAAATGCGCTTCGGAGGCGCCCCGGGTAACCGCCGGTCGGGCGCAATGACATACGGCGCGTAGTTGATCGGATCGGCAGGATCCAACGCCCACTGCGCAATTTGTTGGAAGCGGTGCAAGAAGGGAGCGAAGTATGGACTGTCGGGGGTAATTCCCACGAAGATCCCGAGAAGCGGCTCGATGAGCTGACGAATTTCCCGGGAGGCGAGAATGTTCGGCAGTCCACCTCCAGGCACACTGAGCATCCCTACGAGCACCTTCGACTCCACGGCCATGAACATCGTTCCCATGATGCCGCCCAACGAACCACCGAGGTAATGGATGCGGTTGGGATCTACCTGATCGAAGGGCGCAATTCCGGCCGCGTGCGCATTTTGAATCATGCGAGCGAGCTGCACGAAATCGGCAATGGTCTGACGAAAATATTCCCGCGTGGTGGTGATACTCTGAAGATTGAAGAAGTTGACAACGTTCCCCCGCCGCCCATGCTGCAAAGCCGAGATTGCAATCCCTACCAAGGGCAAATCGAGATTCGTGCGCGCAATCTGCGTCACGTCGCGGCCGGAGCCCCCTAGGCCGTGGCCAAAGATCACGACCGGGTAGCCCGTAGCCGGCTTCGCTGCCTTCGGTAGCACCATGTAGAAGTCGACTTTGTTCGTACTCGGCGTCACGGTTCCGGCAATCTTCGCTGGGTCGAACGCACCGTTCGGCCGCTCCCGAAAGTCGAAGGAATCGAAATATCCCACGGCCACGGCTGAAACGTTGGACGTGGTGCGGCTCCCCAGGAGACTCGCATAGCCGTCGGTACCTTCGGGAAAGATCCCCGTTTGCAAATCACCCAGTGGGCGATCCAATACCGGCTGCCCGGGAACGAGCTCGCCAGCATCGAAACGCTGCCGGATGGTCACCAAGTCGTCCACCGTACTCTGCGTGGTGAATAGTTCCGTGAGCAGCAGCCGCTCGCGAGGCAAGTTGTACGATTGCGCCAAGAAGTCCCATACCGGTACGAGCCGTTCGCGCCACTGCGCGGCCGCTGCGTCTAAATCCGAGCCCGCAACCAGGCGCCGGAAGTCATCGCTGGCCTGCACCCGAAATCCGTGAAGATCCGTGAGCTCGTCGGTGACGATCAGAACGTACGTCGTCTTTGGCTCCAGCGGCACCACGGGCAAAATTTCCAGCACGGTCTCTGGGGCCCAAAAGGAAGCGGTCACCGCGGCGGGGGCCGCCGCGAGGTCGTGGTATTTGAGCAACCAAATGCCACGCGGATACAAACCGGCATCTGCCACCACGGGCTGATCGAACGGCACGCGAATCGGTGCAAACGTGGAGAAGCCGTCCAAGGCGCGGAGCTGCCGGGCGACTTCTTGGCTGTACACCCGCGCTGCCGCCAGCGGAGGCTGCCCGGGAAGTGCGAGTTCCAAGTACGCCGGCGGCACATCCGGTCGGCCGTCCGGCGCAAGTAAGCGATCGCTCGGAAACGGGTTCCGGGGGTTGCTCACGTCCAGGGAGTACAGCAGCCGCGCTGGGCGGAGCAGCGTGGCCGTGGCCGTCGGTGTTTGGGAAGAGGTGGCCGTGGAGGTCGGGGGAATTGGAGTGAAGCTTGCGGTGGGAGTCGCTGTCATTCGCAGCGTGGGCGGCGGGGTCGGGGAAGCTGTAGCCGGCGGAAGCTCGGTTGCCGTCCGAGTGGGCGTCGGGGTTGCGGGGAACGACGTCGCAGTCGATGTCGGCGTTCCCGTCGGCTCAACCGCGGAAGTAATTTCGTTGCTTCCGCAAGCTGCCACCACAACCGCACACCACAACCCGAGCAAGAGCCGGGCAACCCAAGTGAAGCTGTGCCTACGCATGGGCACGCCGGCTACTCGCTTTGCCCCGTGCAGTCAAGCACGGCACGGCGAGCGGCAGGTTCCACGGCTCAATCGGTCAGCCGTTTGCTTCAACGGTGCCTGGGCGAAGTTCCACCGGGAGGCGCCGGCCTCGGGGATCGGAGAGAATCAGGTTATCGAGATCCACTTCACAGTGCGCAGCGCCTCCAGCGGTCCGAAAAACACAGCAGAACAAGCGATTCACCTCGGCCGGCAAGGGCCGCGTATCCCGGAGGCTAACCATCAACGCGCGCATCCGCGCGGGCTCAACGAGACGGACCATGAATGTGTCGCGGTCAACTCCGGCACCGAGTCCGCATTTCACCTCATCACCAACGGGTGCCTCGGCCGACAAACAAACCGGGTCCCAAAGCAAGTCCGCCTGCACACCAGCAACGTGGCCGCTGTTCACCTCGAGGTTCACACAAACATCAACGATGTCCGTCGCACCCGGTTCGTGCGATCTCCCTTCCACCGCAACCACGTTGACCACCTCCTACCCACCCTGCCCCGCCAACTCGCTCCACCATGGGACGTCGCTCGAGCGACTTCCGTCGGCAATCGCTGGCTCGCTGCCGCCGCCGCTTGCCCCTGGTCCAGCCCCGCCGCCTCCGCAGCCCGCAACCAGCAAACACGCCATAATGGAAAACCACCCGACTGAGTTCCGAAAACGCGCCCCGCTGCGATCCATGGCTCCCTTTTTACCACTTTTTACCACCCCTCTTGAACCGCTAGCGACACCCGCACGCCTCGCCTTCAGCGGGCAAACACTCCGACTGATCCCCGCAGCCGCGCCACACGCTGGCACGCGGACTGCGGGCGGCAGGCGCGCGCGGGCATTCAGGTGGTTCGATCCCCGCGCAATCTTGCAGGCTGCCTCCCTCAGGCCCGTAAGGGCGACCTCACACGCCAGCGCGCCCGGGGACTCTCCAGCAAAGGAGCTGAGAGCAACCGTGCGGCAGGCACTCGCTAAGCGATGATTTGCGCATAGCGATCGAGCAATGGCAGAACCTTGTCTCTACCGGCCGGCGGCAGTCCGAAAATGACCCGTTCGACCTTTGCCGCGCGGAAAGCCTCGATGACTTTGGGATCCGCCGGTGCGGAGAAGACGCTGATAGACACCGTTTTCGGATCACGCCCCTTCTCCTCTGCTACTCGGCGCAACTCTTCAATTTGCGGGAGGATCGCCGTGCCTCGCACCCCGAGCGGCAGCCAGCCATCGCAGTAATCCACCACGCGCTCGAGCACTTGCCGCGAATGGCCGCCCAACAGGATGGGCGGATGAGGCTTTTGCACCGGCTTCGGCCACGACCAGATGGGATCGAAGTTCACGAATTGGCCGTGAAACTCCGGCTCGTCCTCGGTCCAAATGCGCTTGAGCGCCGCCACCTGTTCCCGCAGTTTTTTCCAACGCGTGCGGAAGTCGGTACCGTGGTTCGCCATCTCCTCTACGTTCCAACCTCCTCCGATACCGAAGATGAACCGACCTCCAGACAAGAAGTCGAGCGACGCCACTTCTTTGGCGAGCGTGATCGTGTCGCGCTGAATGACCAAGCAAATGCCCGTGCCGATTTTGATCCGGTGGGTAACTGCCGCAGCCGTCGCCAATGCCACAAACGGGTCGTGCGTGTGCCAGTACTCTTTCGGAAGCTCGCCGCCACCGGGCCAGGGGGTGCGGCGGCTGGTTGGGATATGGGTGTGCTCAGGAAAGAACAACGATTCGAACCCGCGCGCCTCTGCTTCCCGCGCGAGTTCGTCCGGCCGAATTGCATAATCCGTGGCGAAGATCATTAAGCCATAGTGCATGGTGTTCCTCCTTTTGGGTATCGAGCGCTGACCGTTCGCGGCTCACTTCTTCCCACGATGGTGCTCCTTCCCCTTCTGCGGCGACGGGCTTCCCGCCGGCGTTGCGCCGGCTGGGGTCGCCTGTGCGGGGCTCTTCTTACCCTCCGGTGTCGGCGTACCGACCGCGGCTGGAGTTTTCGCTAGAGACGCTGGCTTGGTCGGTGCTGTGCCCGCTGCCGTAGGCTCGGGGGTGGCCACAGCGGGTTGTGCCGTGCCCTCTGCCTGCGGTGTCGCCCCTGCCATCACTTCGGCCGGTGCCGGCGCCACTTGTGCCGGCACTCCCGCGGCTGGCGGGGCTTGAACCGCCGGAGCGGGGGCAACCGCTGGAGCTGCCGCCGGCGCCGCACCGCCACTGACACCCGCCGCTGGTGGCGCAGCCGGTGCCGCGCCTGCAGCGGCACCGCCGCTCCCCATGCCGCTTTGGCCGCCACCCACAATTGCCGGGGCTATCACCCCACCCGATCCCGTGCCACCAACGGGCACCCCGCCCTGGTCGCCGGCACGGGCTACGGTGATGCTACCGCCAACCCCGGTCACGTTAATTCTCTGCCCCTTACGGTCCGACAAGATCACATTCGCCACGTTGATCCCGCACGTGCGCCCGCCCGCCGCTGGCGACACGCGAAATTGGCAACAGAAGACCTGGTGGACACTTTCCGGCATGGGCGTGGTATCGTTCAAGCTGACCATCAAGGCCCGCAACCGATCGTTGGCGAGCACACGGGTTTGAAACGTCGAGCGCCCGGTTTCTGGATTCATCACGCACGCCCCTTGGTCGCCCATGCCGCGATCCACCGTGAGACAAGACGAATCCCACACCAAGTCCACCTGCAGGCCTGATACGGTGCCATCGTTCTCGTCGAGGTACACACACACGTCGGGTGTGTCGCCCGGCGACGCATTTGCTCCCTGCACGCGCAACGTGATGGCAAATGCCTGCGCACTGAAGAGGCTTCCGACCAGCATCCATCCAAGCAGCGAAACCATGCGCTTCATCGTACACTCCCTACTCGTCGATTAGCCGAGCCTACTCTCGCTTTTTCCGTAAGGCGAGAGTGCTTGCACGCGTTCTTTCACAATTCGCTGTAGCGGAACAACCGCATGCCAATGGCGAACGAAACCGCGCCGTAGGCGAGCAAAATGCCCAACTTTGGCGCCACTTCCACGATTGTCCGGTCGCGCAGCATCACATCGTGAATGGCAAACATCGACCATGTCGTCATCAAACCATGAGCGATCGTTTGCATCCACTTCGGCTGTTCGTAAAACGGCCACCAACACCCGCCGAGCGCCGCGAGAATAAACACGGCGGAGAGCCCAACCGGAATAATTTGCTCGCGCGTGCGCGCCATCGCCGCCACAATCATGCTGAAACAAGCCATCGAAAACACGATGCACACGACCACGGCAAGCATGGCCACAGGCGAGCTCCCTAAACTCAACCCGTACACCCAGTGGCCAAAGCCGAGCAAAATCAGCAATTGCAGTGTGCCCACGATCAACCGGGCAGCCAGTTTGCCACCCAAAATCGTAAACTGCGACACTGGAGCCACTGCCAGCCGGCGGGTGGTGCCCCACACTTCTTCGTCCCTAAGGCCAAACGCCACGCTGAAAATCAGGCTCAAGAGCACGAACATGACACTGAATCCAGGGATGTTCTGCTCCAGCGAGGTAAACTTGAGGCGCTTCCCCGTAAGACTGCGCTCCTCCAAGGTCAGCAGCTCCTCCTCGAACGGATCGCCCAGCGAGGCTGCCTCGCGATCCGCCAAGAGAAAAATCACGCGGATGGCTTGCAGCTCGGCCCACTGCGCAGGATCGGTGAGCAACTCGATTTTGCTTGGCTTGTTCGTCAGGTAACGCTTGCTCAAGCCCGCCGGCAACACCAGCATCGCCGGCGCTTTATTTTCCACCGCGACTAAGCGCTCGGCAGTGGCGCGGTCCACCTCGCGTACGTCGAGGTGCTCGCGAAACACCTTCATCAGGGCGTTCGCCACCGGCCCTTGGTCTTCATTGACGATGGGGAACAAGATGCTTTGTGTGCCGATCTCCGACTGAGTTTCCGCCACCACCAAAATGATGATGATCGGTACCACCAACAGAGAGACCAACGCCGAGCGGTCGCGAACAATCAGCCGCAAGTCTTTGAGCATCACGCGGAGAAGCTTCACAGCTCATCCTCGCTTCCCGTTCCCCCCGGGCCATACTTGCGGCGCATGCGGGCGAGCAAGTCGTTGGGCGTCTCTTTTTCTAGCAAGCGACCCAACTGCCGGCGGAAATTCGCGGTAAGACTTAAGTCCTCGATTTGAATGTCGGTCGCTTTCCACGTGCCATTGTCGAGCCGCATCTGGTAGATCACCGCAAATTCATCTCGCGGGGTAATAATTTTGGTCTCCACCCGGGCGCGATCGCCGTTGACCTGCTCGCCGACGTAGCCAAAGTCCGGCTTCTCGAACAGAAGCAACTTCTGCACGTAGGTGCGCTGAAACAGCTCGCGAAAGAGCTGTAAAAATTCTTGCCGCTGGGCCGGTGAGAATTTCGACCAGTGGTCCCCCAGCGCTTCTCGCCCCATGGTATCCGTGTCGAGAAAACCTTTGAGCAAGCGGGAAAGATCAGCGAGCTTTTCGTTGTGCGTCTTGGCGCTATCGACAATCTGCCGTGCTTCCTCCAACACAGCTCGCGTCCGCTCCAAGGGAGACACCGCCCCCGAGCTGGGACCAGCCAAGCCGGCGCAGCACACCACCAAGATGGCAAACCCTGGGCGCCGCATCAGTCGCGCAGCTCCTTACCCGTGAGTTGCAAGAACAAGTCCTCGAGGCTGAGTGGGGCAATTTCCAACATCACCCGCTCGGCAAACGGCTGCAAACAGTGATGCAGCGCTGGCAGAGCATGCACTGCTTTGCTCACGAACAAGCGCGCCCCACCGTCGAACTCCTCGAGGTGGCAGACCCCGGGCACGGATTGCAAAGCGCTGCAGTCGAACGCGCGAGGTAAGCCGCGAACGTGGATCACTTCCGAGCACCCCGCGTCGCTAAGCAAAGTCATGAGCGGCCCCATGGCGATGATCTTGCCTTCGTCCATGATGCCAATGCGGTCGCACAGGCGTTCAGCCTCCTCCATGTAATGAGTGGTATAAAGAATGGCGGTGCCCGCCTCCCGCAGCGAGCGCACGATGGAGAAGATCTTTTCTCGCGAATGTGGATCCACACCCACCGTGGGTTCGTCGAGCAACACCAGCTTCGGCTCGTGCACCAAACTCACGGCAAGATTCAGCCGGCGTTTCATTCCGCCTGAAAATTCTTGCACCGGCTCGTCTTGCCGATTTTCGAGGCCGACGAGCTCCAGCAGCTCCTGCACCCGCTGCTCGAGTTTGGCCTTCGGCACCCCGTACATACGGCCAAAAAATTTGATGTTCTCCCGCGCCGTTAGTTGCGGATACAGAGAAACGTCCTGCGGCACCATGCCGATCAATGCGCGGACCCGTCGCGTTTCGTTGCGGACCGAGTGCCCGAACACAAAGGCATCACCGGCGGTCGGCCGCAACTGGGTGGCAATCATCGAAATCGTGGTGGTTTTCCCGGCGCCGTTCGGACCCAGCAGTCCGAACACCTCGCCCCGACAGATTTCAAAACTCAGCCCTTGCACGGCCACCACGCTACCGTAGCTCTTGCGCAACCCTTCCACACGCAGGGCCACTTCTCGACTACGTTCAGCCAAAGGAGCGGTGGAATCCAGTTCTGCAGCCGGCTTCACTGCCGCAGCCACCGGGGCGACACTGCTAGCGGTTCCCATTGTTTCCACGAAGTGCGCATGGTTCAAGCAGAATCCCCGCTGGGAGAAAAGGGCTATGGGCATGTGGACAGGAGTTCAGCGCAGGAACAGAAGTGCAAACTCGCGCACCGGGCGCGCACGTTCCGGATGGTTTCCAGGACAGCGAGAGCGGTGCTTCCTTGTCCTCTGCCTGCTCCTGGTTGTCTCCGCTCTCGTCCCTCGGCGGAGCAGTGCAGCAGAAGCGGAGGCGCTGACTCTCGCGGAGTGCATCCGCTCAGCGCTGAAGCACGATCCCGACCTGCAAGCGGCTTCCGCCGAGATTGCCGCGGCGCGCGCCCGCCTCGCGCAAGCGCAGGTTGGACGGTGGGGCGAAGCCGAGTACCGGCAGATTCTGGGATTTGTTCCCGAAGCCAAGGGCGACATCCTCGATCCGCCGAAACAAAACCGCAACGCCGTGTTCCGTAACCTCGGGCCGTTCACACAGCTCGAGGTCATGGTGAATGTCCCCCTTTTGACTTTCGGCAAGCTCCAGGCCGCCCTCGATGCGGCGCAAGAAGGACTTTCCGCACAGCAAGCCATAGGGGAGGCCAAGCGGGCCGATGTCGTGCTCAATGTCAAGCGATTGTACTACGGCGCGCTTCTCGCCGACCAGCTCGCCCTCGTTCTCGAAGACATGGTCGAGAACATGGATAAAGCCATCCGCAAAGTGCAAGAGCGGCTTGCGAGCGGTTCGACGTCGGTGACTGAAATCGATTTACTAAAGCTTCAGGCGGGTCGCGCAAAGTTGGCGCGCGGCGTGGCCGAGGTCAAAGCGTCGACAACCCTCACACGCAAGGCATTGGCCCGTGCCATCGGCAGGGATGTGCAGGCCGAGCTGCGGCTTGCCGACCGTAAACTCGATCCTGTCGCCCTGCAGCTCGACCCCGTGGAGGTGTACGTGGACGAAGCGCTGCGCTCGCGACCCGAGGCGGCACAAATTGCGCATGGCCTCGCCGCCCAAGCTGCCAAAGTGGAAATGGAACGGGCGGAACTCTTTCCCTCTTTCTTCCTGAGCACGGGATTCCAGTATGGGCTTGCGCCGAACCGCACCCGGCAACGGAACCCATTTGCTGCAGAGGACTTCAACTACACCCGTCCCGTCGGCGTGCTTGGGTTTCGTTGGGAGTTGGATTTCTGGCGCAAGCAAGCCAAGGTGGCCGAGGCAGAAGCGGATCTCGCGAAGCTGCGCGCGCAACATCGTGGTGCGCTCTCTGGGCTGCAGTTGGAGGTGCACAAAGCGTATGGGCAAGTGGTGCAAGCGCGGGAAGCCATGCTCGCCGCCTCCGAGGGGCGGAAGGCGGGGCGTAGCCTTCTCGTTGCCACGGTGAGCAACTTCGATCTCGGCATCGGCGAGGCAGAAGAGCTGTTCAAGGGCCTGGGCACCTACACGGAAGCGAGCACCGATTATTTCCGTGCGGTGCACGACTACAACGTTGCCGTCGCCGAACTCTCCCGCGCTGTCGGTAAAGAACTGTTGCCGTTGGAGTACTGACCGGGCCCTCACTGCTCAGCGGTGGCAGCGCTCCGCGCGCTCTCTGATCGACGCGGGCACGAGTTTCGGTGAACCCACCTTCGCCCAGTGCGACGCGGGCGCCTTCAAAGCTGGCGCCGCTCCCCACCGACAGCCACACCGACTCCCACCCTCGCTTCCACTCCGACGCCCACTTCCACTCCCACTCCCACTTCACGCCCACGCCGAGCGGGTGAGGGGCGCCGCTTCTGCGCGCGACACGTTGCCGTCCTGCGGTACCGTAGGGGCGACGCATGCGTCGCCCCTACGATTGCCTTGGTGCCACGTGCCAAGACGGCGAGGCGCCCGGCGCTGATGCCAACACCTTCGCGAATTCGCCTGCACCCAACCGCCATTCATCATTCGCTATTCACCATTCGGGATTCGCCATTTCCCGCCACTCGCTACTCGCCGCTCGCTGCTGGCCCTTCATCCGCGGCTGACGCTGCACCCTCTACCCCTGCGGTGGGCGGCGGGTCTGCCTATCGCGGCGCGAGCAACGTTTGGCGACGCTGTCCGCCCGCCACAAATGATCCTCCCTCTCCCCCTCCCGGAAGAGAGGGAAATAGGGTGAGGAGGAGACCAAAGCAACCCGACCGGCAGCGCTCCGAACCCGGTGGCCCCGGCGAGGCATCCGGGTTGGCCACTCGTTGGGGCAACCCGCGGATACTCAGGGTCGGTAGGCCCGCCGGGTGGCCGAGTGCAGCAGGGATTCGTCCGCGCTGCGGGACTTCCGGTAGCGAAGGCGCTCTTCCTTCCGCGGCGGGCCTGAGGATGGATCGCTGGCGGAAGATGCGGCAGCCGGGCCCGCAACGATCGCGTCGCCTCCCTCGGGCAGAACTCTCGCTTCACTCCGCCCACTACCTGACGGGGGATCGTAAGGCCGGCGGCCAGGGGCTTCATGTGTGCCGCCTTTGCATGGGTGCGGCTTTCGCCGCGACCTAGCGGGCTCTCCATGGTGAACCACGCCGCCTTTCGCTAGGGAAGGGACGTTTCCTCTATGGCCCGTCCGCTGCGGTGTTCGTTCGTGCTCTTGGTTTTCTTCACGCTTCCTTGGCTGGGCTGCACCTCGATCGAGCCCGGCAGCGACCATTCCGTCCACTCCCGCCGCCGGGCGGCCCTAGAAGAGCGGAACCGTTTGAGTCTCGAACCCGACGAACCAGGCGAACGGCAGGCTGAGGCCGAGTTTGTCGAAGAAGCTTTGAGCAATCCGCAGCCGAGCGGCGCCGAGGCAAAGCCTGCAGCCACGCCGCCTGCTGCCGAGGAGAGCCAACTCGGCATTGGCGATGGTGCGGCGTCCCTGGCTCATGCGGCGCAACCGCCCGCCAACTCGGGCGGCAGCGTCGCTGTGTCGAAGACAAACGAAGACTCCGTTGCCCCCCTGATCGGCCCCGGCACACCGGCGCATGTCGCAGCGGCGCTCCGCTGCGTGGAGCGAGGACGCAGCTTGCTCGCGCATGGGCGGACGGATGCTGCTCGCGAGTGGCTCGAGCGCGCTCTCACCTTGGACGGCAATAACGTGTACGCCTTCTACTTCCTCGCGCGCGCCGCCGTGCAAGCGGGTCGGCTAGAGCAAGCCGAAGCCTTCTCGGCCCGCGCCCTCACACTGGCAAGCCAGGCCAACGGCGCATGGCAAAGCCGCGTGCTCGCTTTGAGGGGCGAGGTTCTCGAGGCGGTCGGACGCTTCCCCGAGGCGCGCCAAGCCTATCGGCGGGCAGCGGAGTTGGACCCCACCAACGTGCAAGCCCAAACCGGGCTGGCAAGGCTCGCCCAACCTGAATAAACTCCGGGGCTCGCGACGATGAGAATCTTGGCCATCGAGAGTTCCTGCGACGATACGTCTACCGCTGTGTTGGAAAACGGCGTGGTGCGTGCCAATATCGTGCTCTCGCAAGACGAGGTGCACCGGCCCTACGGTGGCGTGGTGCCCGAGTTGGCTTCGCGCTCCCATATGCGCGCGATCTTGCCGTTGGTCGACTCCGCCCTGGAGCGGGCCGGTGTGCAGCTCAGCGATATCGACGCCATCGTGGCCACGTACGGTCCGGGCCTCGTCGGCTCGCTGCTGGTCGGTTTGAATACCGCCAAGGCTCTGGCGTTTGCGCAAAACGTCCCCTTTCTCGGCGTAAACCACTTGGAAGGCCACCTGTTGTCCCCGCTCATCGAGGCCGCGCTCGAATTTCCCTACGTGGGCTTGGTGGTCAGCGGCGGCCACACGAGTTTGTATTTGGCGGAAGACTACGGGCGCTACACCCACCTCGGCAGCACGCGCGACGATGCCGCCGGGGAAGCATTCGACAAAGTGGCCAAACTTATGGGACTCGGTTTTCCTGGCGGCAAGGTGATCGACGACCTAGCCCGCAACGGCGACCCCAATGCCTTAGCGTTTCCGCGCGCACGGCTGAAGAACAATGCCAACGGCGGTGCCTTTGACTTCAGCTTCAGCGGGATCAAAACCGCCGTCGCCCTGTGGCTGCAGGAGCACCCGCTCGATAGCGACAATGCCCGAGCCGACTTGGCGGCGAGTTTTCAGGAAGCGGTGGTCGACATGCTGCTGGATACGAGCTTTGCCGCATTGGAGGCGACCGGCTGCCGCCGTTTCGCCATTGCCGGTGGAGTGTCGGCCAACTCGCGTTTGCGCGCACGGGCACAAGCGCTAGGCGCAGAGCGCGGCGTACAGGTGGTGATCCCCCCGATGCGCTATTGCACCGACAACGCGGCCATGATCGGCTATGCCGGCTGGCAACGCTTGCTCAAGGGCGAGCAGCACGATCTCGACCTCAATGCCTTTGCCGACCTCCCCTTGTGAGCGCTCCGGCCTGAGGGGGCAGAGTCGCACGGCCGAGCCGGAGTCTGCCCGCCCGCCTTCCACAACTCTCGGAGGAGAGCGGATTCGCGAAGCGCTCGGGGCGCTCGGACGCCACCCTCGCAAGGCCCTCGGCCAGCACTTCTTAGCGCAGCCAGCCATCGCTCACCGCATGGCGGAGCTGGCCGCAGTGAACGGCAAGCATGTGGTGGAAATTGGCCCGGGCCTCGGCGTGCTCACGCAGTTTCTGCTGGAGGCACGGCACTTGTGGCTGATCGAAATCGATGCCGACTTTGCGGCGCGATTGCAGGATTTGTTGCGCGAGGCTGGCAACGTCACGGTAGTAGCCAGCGATGCGCTTGCCCTCGACTGGCGCAAGTTTTTAGCCGAGCACGCACCAGTCACGATCGTGGGGAACTTACCCTACAATATCGCCACAGCACTGCTCGAACGCTGGCTCGATGCACCCGTGCTGCCGGAGCGCATCGTCGTCATGGTGCAATACGAAGTTGCCGAGCGTCTGCACGCGCGTCCACGCTCGAAATCTTACTCGGCGCTCTCCGTGCTCACCCAAGCAGTGGCGCGTGTGCGCAAGGGGTTTACGGTTGCACCGGGGGCGTTCGTGCCGCCACCAAAAGTTCACTCGCAAGTGGTGGTGATCGAACCCGACGAAGCGCTGCGCCCGCGGGCCGGAGATTTCGCCACCTTGCGGCGCATCGTGCGCACCCTTTTTTACCAGCGGCGCAAGCAACTGCGCAACAGCCTCGCGCAGCTCACTCTGGAGCCTGAGTCCGTGCTCGAACAAACCGGACTGGATCCGCGCTGCCGAGCGGAGGAGCTTGCGGTGGAGGATTTTCTCCGCCTGGCCGCCGCACTCAGCCACCATGCCGGAGCTGCCTGAAGTCGAAACCATTCGCCGCAGCCTGGTCCCGTGCCTGGGAGCAGAAATCGCCCTGGTCAAGGTACACGAGCCACGGCTGCGCAGGCCAGTTGACGAAGCCGCGCTGCAGGCCGCGGCGGGCTGCCGAATTTCCGCGCTGGAGCGGCAGGGCAAATACCTGATCCTCGCGCTTTCCAACGAACAGATCCTTCTTTTGCACTTCGGCATGAGCGGCACGTTACGCCTCGTGCCGCCGGATAGGGCACCGGAAGAACACGACCATGTGGAGTTCTTCCTAGCCGACGGGCGGCGCTGCGTTGTCAACGACCCGCGCCGGTTCGGCCTCGTGTGGCTCGGGCCGAGAGAGGCAGCCAGCGAGCTCGCTGGCCTGGGGCCGGACGCTCTCGCCGCCGAGTTCTCCCCGGACTACCTCCGCTGGGCGAGCCGTCGCACGGCGCGCAGCATCAAAAACCTGCTTCTCGACCAACGCGTGGTGGCCGGGATCGGCAACATTTACGCCAACGAAGCGCTGTTCGTTGCCGGCATTCGACCCAGCCGCTCAGCCCGACGCCTCACTCGTGCCGAGATCGATCGGCTCCACGGTGCCCTGCAGGTGACCCTTGAGGAAGCCATTGCTGCGGGTGGGAGTTCGATAGCCGACTTTCACGACAGCAACGGTCGCCCCGGCTACTTCCAGCACCGCTTCCGCGTATACGACCGGGCGGGGAAGCCTTGCGGCGTTTGCGCAGCGCCCGTTCGGCGGGTGGTGCACACGGGTCGCTCCAGTTTTTACTGCCCGCGCTGCCAGCACTGACAGCGTGTCACACATCGCCACACGAGAGCGCGGTGCGCGCGGTTCACCGCACCACCAGAACAGCGCAACGGGCGTGGCGGACGACACGTTCCGCCACGCTCCCCATGAGCAAATGCTTCAGCCCAGTGTGCCCGTGGGTCGCAATCACGATCAAATCCACCCCCTCCGCCTCGGCAATCCGGATGATCTCCTCGACCGGTGCCCCCTGCCCCACCACAACCCGATACTGCACGCCAGCCAACGCCTCGTCGCGCGGCACGCGTTCCGTCAAGGCAACCCGTGCATCGTCCTGCGCGCGGGCCAACACGTCCGGACTCAGCAGCTCGCCCGGGTAATACTGCGCGTACAGTGGGTTCGGCACGATCACCGGCTCGATCACGTGGCACAAAATCACTTCCGCGCCATGGTCGGCGGCCATGCGAAATGCGTGCGGGATGGCACGGTCGCCCGCCTCCGAAAAGTCGGTCGTCACCAAAATGCGGCGGAACGGTTCCAGCATCGGAGCCTCGCTGGTCAACCCAGCATGATCATGCCGCCGTCGACCACCAACACTTGGCCGGTCATCATGTCGCTATCCGAAGAAGCGAGGAACACTGCGGTTCCGGTGAGGTCTTCGGGCTTCAGCGGCTTTTTAAGCGCGGTGTACATAACCAGCATGTCGATCATTTCCGGGGGCACGACGGATTTGGTCGCCTCTGTGAGCGTGACCCCCGGAGCGATGGCATTGACGTTGATGCCCCACGGTCCGAGCGAGCCGGCGAAGTATTTGGTGAGGCCGTTCACACCCATCTTCGCCACGCTGTAGTGAAACGGCGGCGATGGCTTATCGGGGTCGCTGGTATCCACTAAACCCACATTGCCCATGTAGGCTGCGGTAGAGGATTGGTTGATGATTTTGCCGCGGCGTTGCCGTTTCATGTATGGCTCGACCGCGCGGGTCATGAGCCACACACCGGTGAGGTTTACAGAAAGGATTCGGTTGAAATAGGCAAGCGAGGTGTCTTCGCGGTCGAGTCCGTAAAAGATGGCGGCGTTGTTCAAGAGGATGTCGATGCTGCCGTACCGCTTATGAGTTTCGGCAGCGCAAGCTTTCACGCTGTCTTCCTTCGACACATCGGTTTGGATGAACCACGCCTCGTCGCCGGTCGAGCGGATTTCCTCCTCGGTGCGCTTTCCCCACTCGGGATTGATCTCAGCAATGACCACTTTGGCGCCTTCTTGCGCAAAGCGGTGTGCGTACGCACGGCCGATTCCTTGCCCTGCTCCCGTAATGATCGCCACCCGATCACGAAGCCGCATGCACCCTTTCCTCCCTTCGTTTCCCCGCCCTCATGGGCAAATGGGCGTAGCCGCGCACGTTGGTCGAATGCACGCGCTCGCAGCGGGAGCGGTCGACCTCATAGTCAGGCATGAGCTTCAAGATTTCTTCGAGGGCCACGCGCCCCTCCAAGCGTGCGAGCGACGCCCCCAAGCAAAAATGGGTTCCGATGCCAAAGGCCAAGTGGGCCACTGGGGTGCGAAACACATCGAACTCGTCGGCGCGCTCGATCACGCGCTCATCGCGGTTGGCGGAGCCAATGAGCAACAGCAACCGCGCGCCCGCGGGAATTGTCACGTCGTGCAGCGTCACCTCGCGCGTCGCCACCCGAGCCAACGCTTGGGTGGACGGCTCGAAGCGCAACACCTCCTCCACAGCATCGGCAATGCGCGCGGGTTCGCGCACCAGGCGGGCGCGTTGATCCGGGTGGCGATAAAGCAAATCCACGGCGTTGCCAAGCATTTTCGTGGTCGTCTCGTTACCGGCAATAATCAGCAGGAAGCAAAACCCTAACACTTCCTCGCGGGAGAGCCGTTCGCCCTCGACTTCCGCTTCCAGCAACGCGCTCAATAAATCAGCGCCCGGCCGCTGCCGCCGCTCTTCGGCGGCTTGCGCGAAGTACCGCACGATATTGCCCGCGGCCTCCACACCCGCAGGGGTCACCCGTGGGTCGTTGGGCTCGCGATGGAGAAGCAAGTCCGACCACGCCCGCAGCATGTCATGGTCTTGCTCAGGAACGCCGAGCATGTGGGCAATCACCGCCATGGGCAGCTTGCCGGAGAAGTCGTCAATGAAGTCGAACTCCTCCTGCTCGAGCAGAGGTGCCAGCAATCGCCGTGCGAGGGTACGAATTTGCGGCTCCATCTCAGCCACGCGCCGCGGAGTAAAAGCGGCACTGATGATGCGGCGCAGCCGCGTTTGCCGCGGCGGATCCATGGCAATGATCATCGGCGGCGCTTTGCCGCTGCCCTCCAAGGACACGCCTCCCTGGGAAGAGAACGTCTGCCAGTCCTGCATGGCGTCGCGCACATCGTCGTAGCGCGAGAGCGCATAAAAATTGCGCTCCGGGTTGTGATAGACGGGCGCTTCCGCACGCAAGCGGGCGTAAATGGGATAGGGGTTTTCATGGACCTCGTAACTGTACGGGTCGTACACCAGCGGGGCCGCCATCGTGCGCCACTCCTTGCACTGGCGCATACCTGGTTTTGGCGGCCGCAGGCAAGAGGGACGTTAACGTTCGCTAGTCTCCAGCATCCAGCGGGGGAAATGCACTCCAGCCACTTCCTGAAAGACGACGCGAACAGGGGCACCGATGCGCAACAGCTCGGGTTTGGTTCGATAAAAAGCGCCGTCGGGCGATTCGACCAAATTGCCCACGAATCGGATGCTCGGGTCCTCCGCAGTAGCAACGACAATCACATTGTACGGTGCCACCGCTTCGTAGGCCGGCAACAGCGGCGGATGGGCGATGACGAACGACCAAATCGTGCCCCGCCCGGACAGCGGTTCCCAGCGGTGGTCCAGCGAGCGGCAGTAGTGGCACATCGGACGCGGGGGCATGCGGCGCTTCCCGCACGCAGCGCAGCTCTGGACTACCAGTTCGCCGCGTGCCGCGGCTTGCCAAAAAGGCGCACTGTCAGGGTCTTCGACATCCGGGAGCAACCAGTCTTCGCTCATCCTGACCTCCGCAGCAACAGTGCGCTCGTCGGTACCCCTTCGCCGCTCGTGATCAAGCAGCACGGAGCGTCGGGAACCTGACACGTGGAGGTCCCGCGCATCTGCCGCACTCCTTCGAGGATCAAGTTGAAGCCGTGCACGTAAGCCTCCGAGAGGCCGCCCCCCGAGGTGTTGACCGGAAGCCGGCCATCGGGCCACTCGAGGGCGCCGCCTTCAGTGAACGGGCCGCCCTCGCCGCGGCCGCAAAAGCCGTACCCTTCGAGCGACAGCAAAATCAGCGGGGTGAAGGCGTCGTAAATTTGCGCGACGCGCACATCCTGCGGCTTAAAGTCGCTCTTCGACCACAAAAGGCGCGCACAGTCCCACGCCGGGCCGCGCAGCGGGTCGTCGCAAAAGTAGTTCGTCATGGGCTGACATTGCTCGGGGATGCTTTGCGCAAAGGCGTGGATGTACACTGGCGGGTGCTTCGCATCGCGGGCGCGCTCCGCGCTGGTGACGACGACAGCGAGCGCGCCGTCGGTTTCGAGGCAGTTGTCGAACAAACAGAGCGGCTCGCTGATCCAGCGGGCAGACATGTACTGCTCGCGCGTGAGCGGCCGGTCGAAAAACGTCGCGTTGGGGTTACGATTGGCGTGCTTGCGGCACGCGAGCGCGACGTTCGCCAGGTGATCGCGCGTGGCGCCGTATTCGTGCATGTAGCGGCGGGTCAGCATGGCAATTTCATCCACCGGGCGCAGCAGCCCGAACGGACGGGTCCACTGTGCCGCCCCACCCACCCGCGGCGCCACGTTCGCCCACGGGCGGCTGCTCTTCGCCGAGCGCTTGCGGGCACGCCAAGCCACCGCCACGCGGCATTGCCCAGTTGCGACGGCCATCGCGGCGTGGCCGACAGTGGCACAGCCTGCACCACCGCCGTACCCGATTTCGCCAAAGTACGTGATGGGACCGAGGCCTAAATTCCGCGCCACCTCCACTTCCCGGCCGTTCTCCATGGAGAACATTACCAGTCCGTCCACCTCGCGTGGAGCGATGCCCGCGTCATCGAGCGCGGCTGAGATGGCCTGGCAAGCGAGGGCAAGCTCGGTCTCCGGAAGACCCTTGCCAAATTTCGTCTGGCCGATGCCCACAATCGCTGTTCGATCCTTGATTTCCATGGCCCTGCTGAGCGCGGCCAGAGCTAGCATGAGGCGTGTCTTCGAGCGAGACCACACACCACCGCAACGGCGAACGCTGAATCAAAGCGAGTCGTCATTGTAGGGGCGACGCATGCGTCGCCCGTGGTGCCACAGCGCAACACCGCGCCCCGGCGGAACGCGGGCGCCCCCTCTCCCCCTCCCCCCTCCCGGAAGAGAGGGCGGATTTTTACGCCGCGGTTAGATGTTTGCCCCGCATGGACTCGCCCCGCAATATCTACACCCCCCTCGCTCCCCGCTGCGGGGAGAGGGGGGCGGCGTTTAGCCGCCGGTGACAGAGGCGCAACCGGCTAGCAGCGAGTGGCGAGTAGCAAGCTGCGAGTGGTGGGAAATCGCGAATAGCGAATAGCGAACGGCGAATAGCAAATAGCGACTGCGGAACGTGTGCTTTGCATCTTGCCATCGCGCACCGACGCAACCCGTAGGGCCGACGCATGCGTCGCCCCTAAGCTGCCACAGCACAGCGGTGTGCCCATTCGAGCGGGGGCGCCCCCTCACCTTGTTCTCCTCTTCCCCGGAATGGGAGAGGGAGGATTTCATTGGCCACAGGCATCGTTGCCGAACGTCGCTCGCACTGCGATATCCGCACACCCTCGCCCCGAGGTAGGAGTTCGCCATCCGCCATCCGCCATTCGCTCTTCGCTACTCGAGAGTCGCTCCGTGTCGCCGGTCGGGCGCGAGGCCGGGTGGCCAAGCACAGGCGGCCAGGTAAGCACGAAACGGTAGGCTCGCGGCCTCGTGCATCGCACGGATCGCAGGTCGGGGGAGTCGCTGCAAAAACGGCACGCGGAACTGCAAGTACAGCAGGGCAATTGCGCCGAGCACCAAGGAACAATTTCTCAGGTTGCCGCCGCCGTACTCGGGCTTCATCACGTCGCACATGAGGATGATGCGCGGGCGGTCGCTCAAGTTCCACACGTAGTGTCGCCGGGCATCGTTGAACACCACCACTCCGCCTTCCTCCCAACCGCGCCGCTCACCGTCAACTTCGATTCCGCACAACTCCGCCGGACCCGGCACGACCAGCCCCAGGTGCGCACGGTAAAAAAGATTGGTGTCGCCACAATGTTGCGGCAACCGCGCTCCGGGTTCGAGCACGCTGAACGAGGCGGACACTAGGTCAGGAATTGTCGCTAACACCGAGGCGGTATGCGGAAACGCGCGCAACGCCTGGCGATAGGGGCGCCGCTGGGTAACGAGCTTGATTCCACCCCACCCGCGAATGTCCACCCGATCGGGGATGAAGTGCTCAGCGAAGCGGCCGCCGTGCTCCAAGTAGGCTTGCAGCTCCGCGCGAATTGCTGGGCACTCGCGCCGCAAGATTGCAGTCCACGGCAAAGTTGCGGGATCGTAAAAGCGCGGTCCTGCCCCCGCATAGTTCCCGTAAATGCGGAAGTAGAGCGGCTCGTTTTCCCCAAAGCTGCTCGCCGGAACTGCCGTGTCTACCGGTCGAAGTGCACTCATGCCGTTCTTTGCAACCGTGAAACCCGTTTACTCCGACAAACTCGAGCACGAAAGAGGACTCGACCAGCAACGTTCGTGCGGCTTTCCAATGCGCGCTCCAAGACCGAGCGGCCCTGTGCGCAGCTCCGCACAAATCCCTCGCTTTCGCTAAGGCCGCACGTCGGGCGCATCGAACACGCGGTTCAGCCCGTTCAGGGCAGCCACCCGGTAAGCTTCGGCCATCGTCGGATAGTTAAATGTGGTGTTCACGAAGTAGCGTAGCGAATTGGCGCTGCCCTTCTGCGAAATAATCGCTTGGCCGATGTGGACAATCTCGGCAGCCTGGTCGCCAAAACAGTGAATGCCGAGAATCTCCAGCGTTTCGCGGTGAAATAAAAGTTTCAGCATGCCCACGGTGTGCCCGGTAATCTGAGCGCGCGCGAGGCTTTTGAAAAACGCGTGACCGACCTCGTACGGCACCTTGGCAGCCGTCAGTTCCCGCTCGGTTTTTCCCACCGAGCTGATCTCTGGAATCGT
This sequence comes from Candidatus Binatia bacterium, assembly GCA_026415395.1. Classification (NCBI taxonomy): domain Bacteria; phylum Candidatus Binatota; class Binatia (SeqCode); species Binatia bacterium. The sequence goes on from JAOAHD010000017.1 coordinate 265,654, forward strand.
GTAAATGCCAGTGGGAATGAACTCGATCAGGTGCTCGCAGCGCCCGTACAGCCAGTGCGCGACGGCAAACCGACCCTGATCGTACGCAGCGCTGGCCAGCGCGGGAAAGCCAACTACGTCGCCCACCGCATACACGTGAGGCACAGCGGTTTGATAGTTTTCGTTCACCGGAATGTTGCCGCGAGAGTCCACCTGAATACCCAACGCTTCCAGCCCGAGCCCGTCGGTGTTGCCGGTGCGACCGTTGGCCCACAACAAGATATCGGTCTTCAGCTTCTTCCCCGACTTGAGGTGCAACACCACACCGTCATCCCGCCCTTCCACGCGTTCGTACTCTTCGTTGTGGCGAATCAGCGCGCCCTGGTCGCGCAAGTGATAGGCGAGTGCGTCGATGATTTCGTCATCGAGAAATTCGAGCAATTTTCCGCGCGTGTTCACCAAGTTGAGCTTCGCGCCGAGGTTGCGGAAGATCGATGCGTATTCGCAGCCGACCACTCCGGCTCCGTAAATGGTGACCGACTGCGGCATTTCCTCCAAGCCGAGGATCGTCTGCGCGTCGAAAATACGCGGGTGGGAGAAGTCCACATCGGGCGGACGATAAGGACGCGAGCCCACGGCAATGACAAACGCATCGGCAACCACCCGCTCGCGCGCTCCACGCTCGTCTTCGACTTCGACGGTGTGGGCATCGACAAAGCGCGCCCGCCCGCGCACAAGCTGCACATGATTGCGCTCGTAAAACGACTCGCGCAGGGCCACTTGCTTTTGGATCACCTCCTGCGCCGAGCGCAGCAGTTGCGGGAAGGTCACCCTTGGCGGCTTGAAGCCGAGGTCACGCCAGAGCGGGCTCGAGCTGTACTCGATCCACTGCCGTACTGCGTAGCGCAATGCTTTGCTCGGGATCGTGCTCCAGTGTGTGCAGCTTCCGCCCACGGCACGGTAGCGTTCCACCACGGCAACGCGTTTCCCAGCTTTGGCAGCGCGCATCGCAGCCCCCTCACCGCCGGGTCCGCTGCCAATCACACACAAGTCCACTCGGTGCGTGGCCACAAATCCTGCCTTTCCTCACCGCGCATCCCACACCAAGCGCACACCCCCTTGCTCCTCGTCGAGGAGGAACATCGGGCTGCGCTTGTCGATGTGACCGATGAGTCCGTTGTACACGCTGTAGCCAACCAACTCCCGGAGACGGCGGCTAAAGCCGCGGGCGATCTCCCGCGGAATTCCGAGCTGCTGGTTCTCCTGCTGGCGGATGAAGCCAGCGCAATAATTCATGGCAATGCCAATGCGGCGCTCGCTCGTCCGATTCGCGCCGCCGCCGTGCCACAAGCTGCCGTGCCACACCAACACGCTTCCCTTCGGCATCTCCGCGGCAATTGTGTCGTACTGTTCCCCAATTACGGGGTGGCTATCGAACTTGTGGGAACCCGGCACCAAACGCGTCGCCCCGTTTTCTTCGGTGAAATCGGTGAGGGCCCACATGGTGTTGCACACCACCGGAGGATGCGGCCGGGCAATGGGAATCAATTGATCATCGGAGTGAATGGGCTGGGCGCGCTCGCCTGGGCAAATGGCAATGGAGGAAAGCGACGAGACGAGGCAACCCGGGGCCAGTACCCGCTCGACCAGTGGCAGAACATTTTCATGCACTGGGATGCGCTCGTACAGCTTGCCGTGCACGAGCAGGTTGTAAATCCGCACCGTGCGCGTGCCCTCGAACAAGTTCTTCGCCGGTTTGATGTTGTACTCGCGCTCGATTCGGTAGAGGTCCTCCACCAGGGCGTCGACCAACTCCGGCTCGATCACGCGTTCGAGGATCGTGTAGCCGTCTTCCTCGATTCGCCGAAGGTGGGCTCGCAGTTCGCCATCGCTCAGCACGGCTTGCTCCTTTCCGCCCCCGTGGCGCGGGGCACGCGCGGGTCATTTTTTGATCTCCATCTCGACCCCGCAGCATTTGAGTGTTCCGGAACCGCCTTTGGTGACCACAACCTGCGCTTTACACTTTGGACACTGGTAAATCTTGCCAATTTGATTCGCCATTCCCGTCCTCCTCACATGGGCATCGCCTACAGTTCACCGCCCACGAAACCGCGGGCGCTTTTTTAGCCGAAACGCCTCGATGCCCGCACGCCAATCCTCGGTGGTTTGCAACAGCACATACAAGTCTTCCTCGAGCCTTAGGCCTTGCTCCAAGGTGCCATCGAGTCCTTGGCCTACCGCCTCCTTGATGTAACGCAAGCCGAGGGGCGCGCGCTCGGCCAGTTCGCGGGCGAAATCTTCGGCGGCAGCAAACAGGCGGGCGTCCGGGTGCACAGCGTTCACCAAGCCCCACTGCAGCGCTTGGCGAGCGGATAACCGCCGGCCAGTCCACAAGAGCTCGAGCGCGCGCATCCGCCCGATCAAGCGCGGCAGCCTCTGCGTTGCACCATTGCACGGGAAGCGACCATCGCGGAGCTGCGGCAATGCAAAATACGCCCGCGCGGAGGCAAAACGTAGGTCGCAGGCGAGGGCAAGTTCACACCCTTCTGCAACCGCGCCACCCTGAATCACGGCAATCACCGGGCAGGAAACACTGGCGAGCGCGGTGATGGCGCACAGCCGTCTTGGCTCCGTTGTTTCCGTAAGCCCGAGGCAAAATTCCCTCGCTTGTGACCGCAGCAACAGCACGCGGACCGCATCGTCGAAGCTCACCTCCTCGATCGCAAGGGAAAGCTGGCTATCCGTAGTGGCATCCAACCAGCCGTCGCTGGAAGGTGCGAGAAAAGAAAGTACAGCCACCGCACCCCGCCGCTGCAAACGCACGCCGCTGGAAGCCGAGCGTCTTTGCGTCATTGCGGTGTTGTCGCCTCGTTGTTCGTGGTGTTCACAGCCGAGGGCACCCGTTAGTCACCGCTGTGCACGAACTCTCCTCGCTCCCAACGTTCGCGCAAATCCCGGCGCAATACCTTGCCCAACGGATTCTTCGGGAGTTCGGACACGAAGTACACAAAGTCAGGCTTCTTAAAACTGGCGAGCCGCTGCCGGCAAAACTCGATGAGCTCTTCGGCGGTCGCCTCACTGCCCGGGCGCCGCACGACAAAGGCGGCGACCCGCTGCCCCCACTCGACGTCGGGCACACCAATCACGGCGACGTCCTCAACCGCGGGGTGGGAGAACAACGTGCTTTCGACTTCCGCCGGCGCGATGTTCTCCCCGCCGCGAATGATCATGTCGTCCTTGCGACCGGCGAGGAACACGTACCCGTCTTCGTCAATCCAGCCCATGTCGCGCGTTGGCAACCAACCGTCGCGTTGCAGGGGCGACTCCACGCCGCTTGCCGTACGGTATCCCTTCATCACTCGCGGCGTGCGCACCCAAATTTCCCCCACCTCACCGCGCGGTAGCTCTCGGCCTTCTTCATCGACAACGATGAGCTCCACGTCGGGCAGCGGGCGGCCGATCGAACGCAAGCGGCGGAGTTTGATCTCGTCTTGCTCGGGTGAGCCCGTCAACCGGTGGTCTTCCGGGCCCAGCACGGTCAGCGTCGAAGTGGTCTCCGTTTGGCCAAAGGCATTGACGAAGCCCAGCGAGCGGGGAAACACCTCGATGGCTCGCCGGATCACCGGGAAGGGCATCGGCGCACCTCCGTACGAGAGCACTTCCAGGCTCGATAGGTCGCGGTGAGGGAAGTCCGGATGATCGAGGATTTGCTTGAGCATTGTCGGGACCACGAACGCGTGAGTCACACGCTCGCGCTCTACGGTTTCGAGCCAAGCGCCGGCCTCGAATTGCGGCAGCAACACCATGCGCCGGCCGGTCCAAACGTTCGTCATGATGTTGGTTGCGCCCGCGATGTGATAGAGCGGCACGCACACCAGCGCAGTGCCGCGCGGCGTGCCGTCCGCAAGCTCGACGTTGCTCGTCACATATTGGCTGAAGTCGCCGTGGGTCAGGAGCACAGCTTTGGGCTGCGCCGTCGTGCCGCTGGTGTACATCAGAATGGCGGTCTCTTCGTCGTCGACCTCCACCGCTTCCTCCAGGGGCGGATCTGCGAGCAGCTCTTCGTAGCGCCTTCCCACGGTATTGTCGGTACCGACAGCAACCACGAGCGGGCGCTCAGGCAGGCGAGCGAGCAGTTCCTGCAGCGTGGGCACGTAACGGTCCCCCACGAACAACACGCGCACGCCCGCACTAGCAATCATGAACTCGAGCTCCGGCGGTTTGGCGCGGTAGTTGAGCGGGAGAAACACTCCGCCTACAGCGGCCGTGGCATAATACGCGGTCACGTACCGATCGGAGTTCGTGTCCAGCACGGCAACGCATTGTCCGGGCTGCACCCCGACTCCTCGCAACCCGCTCGCCAATCGGCGCGCTTCCTCCCAGAGCTCCCCGTACGACCAAGCGCGGCCTTGAAAGCGCACCGCTTCCTGCTCCGGAAACAAGCCCGCCGGAATGCCCAAGAAATTTGCTGTATTCACCTTGACCTCCCTCTATTTTGCCTGCGCAAGACGGCGACGACGCGATTGGCCAAGCGGTTTTCGAGGCGCAAGGCTGATTCGAGACTCAGATCGAGTCCTTCCCCGACGGCACGTTTACTCGCAGAGAGCAGCTCCGGGGCGAGCGCTGCCAGTCGCTTCGCGATTCTTAAAACCGTGCTTTCCAGCCGCTCTCGCGGTACCACTCGAACGGCGAGCCCCCACGCCATCGCTTCATGCGGTCGGATCCAACGCGCGCTCCACAACACTTCGAGGGCGCGGCCCGGACCCGCCAAGCGCGGCGTGGTTTGCGTCCCGCCCACGCCCGGAATGGTGCCCAAGCCAGTTTCCGGGTAACGCAGCCGAGCATCCTCGCTCAGCACGCAGAGATCGCAAAGGAGAGCGAACTCGAGCCCGCCCCCCACCGCGTACCCATGAACGCCGACCACCATTGGTTTCGGCAAGGTTGCCAGCAAACCGGCCACATCGCGCCGCCAGCGAGCTGCGCGCGCGGCCGTCGGGCTCGCTGCCGTGCCGAATTCGTGCACGTCGCCACCCGAGCAAAACGAAGGACCGTTCCCGAGCAGAACCCCCACGCGCACCTCGGGATCATCGCGCAGCGCCGTCAGCGCCGCATACAGGCTGTCGCGCATTGCCATGTTGTAGGCGTTGTGCACCTCGGGACGGTTAAGGCGCACCACCGCGACAGGCCCTTGCTTTTCGTACAGAACCGGCGGGGCCGCTCTGCGTGTGTGCGGCCTTTGCCCGGCCATCGCGGCCTCAGTCGCTCGAAGGAACTGGCTTCGCTTCCTTCACTTGCACTTCCGCCCCGCAACACTCAATCGTGCCAGGGCCCGGTTTGGTGCAGAGGATTTCCGTGCCGCACTGATTGCACACGTAGCGTTTGCCCAACAACGTCGGCATAAAACAACCTCCTTGCCCAGTCGTCCGAAGTCACGCGACCAAATCACAGCTTGACCGGCAGCTCAAGGAATGGCATCGCGACGACCTCGACCTCGACTCGCCCCTGCGGCCAGCGACTGTCCAAAGTGGTCCCAGGGTCCCAGCATTCGCGGCGCACGTAGGCGAAGCCGATTCCGCGCTCAAGTGCAGGCGACCAACCGGCGCTCGTCACCGCACCGACCTCATGGCCGCCATGCCACACTTTCGCCCCACGCTCCGGCAACGCGCTCCCGCGGCAAACGAAACCGACGCGCTTGCGTTGCACTTGGCCACGCGCAGCAATCCTCTCTACCACCTCTTGCCCCAGGTAGCAGCCCTTGCCGTAAGCAATCGCCGTCTCGAGATCGGCTTCGGCAATCAGGGACGACTCATCCATGTCGTCTCCGGCCAATGGGATCCCTGCCTCGAGCCGCAAAACGTCGAGTGCGAGCCGCCCCACAGGGCGCGCACCAGCGTGCACCAGTTGGGCCCAAAGCAACGGAAAGGCATTCGGGGGGCCAATAAACAGGTAGCCGCGCTCACCCGTATGCGTGACCGCGGCAACGCGCAGGCGATGTTTGTTCAGAACGACTTCCACATTCCCGTGCAAGGGCAAGGAGCGCGCGAGCTCCAACGGAAATCCGGGCAGGCTAGCGAGGACGGTGTCGACACTTCGGCCCTCCACTGCTAGCAAAGGGACCCACTCGGGCTCGCGGAACTCCACGTCGTCGGCAACGATGTAGTGTGCCAAATGTTCGCGCAATCGGTCCGCGCGCCTCGTCGGCGCGTCGAGCCAGATCTCCTCTTCGAGCGCGTACACGCGCAGGTCGCTGACCACCCGCCCTTGCACGGTTACCGCCGCTGCATACGTGCCGCGGCCCGGCGCAAGCGACCGCACATCCGCCGTAATCATGCCTTGCAGGAAGGACACACGGTCTGCACCAGCGAGCACCCAGAGCTTGCGGAAACTCGCCTCGAACACCCCAGCGTACTCGCGCACGGTTGCCCATTCGCGCTTCCAGTCGCCAAAATGCAAGGCACCCTCGCTTTCCCACAAATGCCCGAGCGCTGCGCCCGCAGCCTGCAAGGTCGTCAGCCAAGATTCAGTTTCCGCTAATACTGGCATCGCTGCACTTAAAACTTCCGCTGTGCACCGAAAGCAAGTCCCCTCACCCGCGGCTCACGCCGCCCGCTCTCCCCCTGCCAGCGAGGGGGTCTGCTCGTCTTGCTGCGAATGCACGTGGGGGGCAGCATGTACAGCGCAGCAAGAGAATCTCCCTCTCGCCCGGTGGGGGAAAGGGAGAGAGGGTGAGGGACCGCCGCCGCACCACTGGCATGCTGCCGCGCTGGGCCACCACGGGCGACGCATGCGTCGCCCCTACGGCCTGCGTTTCGCTGGAACGATTTCGTCGCGGTGTGGTGGCGGGCAACGAGGGCAGCCACAAGGGCTGCCCCTACGATGGTATTGCTGCCGCGTGCCAAGATGGCCACGCGCGGGACTGCGGTCACGACACCATCCCCAATCGACGTGTTCCCCATTCGCTATTCGCCATTCGCGGTTTCTCACCACTCGCCACTCGCTACTCGCCACTCGCTGCTCGCCGATCCATTTGCCACTCGCGGTATGGGAGTGACCAGCATTGCCGCCGCCTGACTCCTGAGATTTTCGCTCCGCGCCACCACGCCAAGCCTCTACGTCTGGTGTTGACAAAGAGGAGCGAACCTGTGGTATGCCGAGGGCATTCTTGGCCGTGGCCCTGAGCGGGAGAGGGAACACGCAAGACAGGGAGGTGCTTGATGTCAAAGCAATCCGTGAATCGGAAGCGAAATCCGTTGAGCCTCCAAGGACACGAAGTTTGGGCCATTGTGGTCCTTGGCCTCGTCGCTCTTCTGTTTCCGACGGCAGGCGTGCGCGCCGACTATTCCATCGGTGCGAGGGTGGCGCACAGCCCGAATGACATGAACACCACCAACATCCCAGGGCTTCTCACGTTGAGTGGCAACGACGCGGTAGCCAACGTCACCTTGCCCTTCAATTTCGTAATTGAAGGGGTGTCGTACTCCACGATCGCCATTTCCACAAATGGTTGGATCGAATTCGGCGGCAACACATGCACCAGCGGCTGCGGCACAGCAAACTCTGACCCGAGCAATGCCTGCCTGCCGACCTCCAAGCATACCAATCCTTTGCTGGCGGCGTATTGGGATGATTTGCAGACCTTCGGGACCAACATCCGCTACGGGACCGTGGGACAAAGTCCGAACCGAACATTCCTCATCGATTACGAGGTCGATGTGGACCCAGCCGTGGAGAACAACGCCAACGACGACATTCGCTTCCAGATCCAACTCCATGAGGGCTCGAACTTAATTACGGTGCAGTACCGGGAGTCCGGTTACCTAGCTAACGGACAGGGCGCAACGATTGGTTTCCAAGGGGCCGGAGGTTCTGGCGCGACGGCGCACCCCCTGACGTGCAACGGCAAAATCCTCGACGACAATCGGCCGAACGAGAGCTGGTCGGCCGACGTGGGCCGTGCTGGTTTGGTCACCCTTGCCGCACTCAACGCGCACAGCCCCGACGACATCACAGGATTCACGACGCTCAGCGGTGGCGAGTCCACAGCCAGTGTGACACTCCCTTTTTCGGTCACAATCGAGGGTGCGACGTACAACAGCCTCGTGATCTCCACCAACGGTTGGATCGAGTTCGGCAGCAACACCTCGGGGTCGGCCGATGCCGCCAACGAGTGCTTGCCAACGGGGAAGCACACCAATCCATTTCTCGCGGTGTACTGGGACGATATGCAAACGGTCGGGGGTGCGATCCGCTACGGGACGGTGGGAAGCGCACCCAATCGCACGTTCATCGTGGATTTCCAAATGGAAACGGCTCCCGGGGGCAGCAACAACGACGTGTACGTGCAGGTGCAAATCCACGAGTTGTCTAGCCTGATTTCCGTCAGGTACTGGACGGCCGAGTACACAGCCAACGGACAGGCGGCGACGATCGGTTTTCAAGGGGCCGGCGGCTCGTCGGCAGTTGCGTACAGCCTGACGTGTAACGGCAAGATTCTCGACGACAACGCGATCAACGAGGAGGGGTGGTCGGTTCACCCCAAAGCCTTGGGCGCCATGTCCTTGCACGCGGGGATGGCTCATAGTCCGGACGACATCTCGGGCTTCGCCACTTTGAGCGGAGACGATGCCACGGCCGATGTGAGCCTGCCTTTCTCGGTGGTGCTCAATGGGGTGAATTACAACACGCTAACCATTTCGACCAACGGCTGGGTGGAGTTCGGTGGTAATACAGCGGGTAGTTCTGATTTCGCCAACGTGCCGCTCCCGACGAGTTCCCACACAAACCCATTCCTAGCTGCGTACTGGGACGACATGGTGACAACGGGAACGAACATCCGCTACGGCACGGTCGGGAGCCCCGGGGGTCGTACGTTTATCATCGACGCACAATTGCAGACCTTCACAGGAAGCTACGGCGTTTCGTACCAAATCCAGATCCACGAACGATCGAACGTCATCAACGTGAAGTATCGCTCGTTGAATCCTTCGGCGAACGGGCAAAGCGCGACGATCGGATTCCAAGGTGCTGGGGGTGCGTCCGCCCAAGCATTGCCGCTTACGGCTAATGGGAAAATTCTCGACGACGACCGCCCCAACATGGGATTCTCCATCGCTCCCCTGCCCGTGTGCGGAAACGGAATCATCGAGACGCAAGAACAGTGTGACTTGGCGAACCAAAACGGGCAGTCCAGCACCTGTTGCACCGGCCAGTGCCGCTTCCGCGCGAGCGGTCTAGTGTGCCGCACTGCGGCTGGGGAGTGCGACCTCACCGAAACTTGCACGGGAACAGCTGCTACTTGTCCGACCGATGCCAAGAAGGCCAACGGCACCGCCTGCACCGACGATGGGTTCCCTTGCACCTTCGACGTTTGCAACGGAACAAGCAACCTCTGCCAGCACCCAATTGCACCGACCACAACGGTGTGTCGCCCCTCCGTAGGCATTTGCGACGTGACCGACTACTGCGATGGCGTCAACCCAACTTGCCCGCCCGACGCCGTTGCACCGGCAACGACGGTGTGCAGGCCATCCCAAGGGGCGTGTGATGTTGTTGAATTTTGCGATGGAGCCAGCCCAACTTGTCCGTTCGACGCAAAGTCGACTGCTCTGTGCCGCGCCTCTGCGGGGGTTTGCGACGTAGCGGAATTTTGCAACGGTGTAGACAACGATTGCCCGCCGAATCAGTTCCTAAACGCGAGTACCGTGTGCCGTTCGTCGCAGGGCGTTTGCGACCCGGCCGAGTACTGCACCGGCACCGCGGCCGGCTGTCCGATCGACCAGAAAAGTACGGCCGTGTGCCGGCCAGCAGCGGGAGATTGCGACATCGCCGAGAGCTGCGATGGCGTGAGCAACGACTGTCCAGCGGACGTGTTGCGGCCGAGCACGTACACGTGCCGGGCGGCCAGTGGGGTGTGCGATGTGGCCGAGAACTGCACGGGCACGAGTGTGAGTTGCCCGGCGGACGATGTGGCCAGCGCGGGTACGGTGTGCCGAGCGGCCACGGGTGGCTGTGACGTTGTGGAGGTGTGCGACGGAGTTGGCAAGAGCTGTCCGGCGGATGGGATTCGCCCGCAGGGGTATGTGTGT